>CAIRBY010000090.1 GCA_903876865.1 uncultured Acidobacteriia bacterium | reverse complement strand
CATCAAGGACTACCTGCGCTGCATTCAGAGCGTGGACGATCAGGTCGGCCGCGCGCTCGATTTCCTGGACAGTGAAAAACTGGCGCAGGATACGATCGTCATCTACACCTCCGACCAGGGCTTTTTCCTGGGCGATCACGGCTGGTTCGACAAACGCCTGATGTACGAGGAATCGCTGCGTATGCCCTTCCTGATGCGGTATCCGGGGGCGATCAAGCCCGGCACCGTGAGCCGGGACATGGTGCTCAATATCGATTTCGCGCCGATGTTCCTGGACTACGCCGGCGTGCGCACACCGGATGAGATGCAGGGCCGCAGTTTCCGTGCCAGCCTCGAAGGCCACACGCCGAAAAACTGGCGCAAAGCCATGTATTACCGCTACTGGATGCACAACACCAGCGATCACCACGTGCCCGCGCACTATGGCGTGCGCGACGATCGCTGGAAGCTCATCTATTACTACGGCAAGCCGCTCGGAATCCACGGCGCCAATCCGCCCGACATGACGCCGGATTGGGAGCTCTTCGACGTGCGCAACGATCCGCGCGAGATGCACAATCTCTATCACGATCCCAAATACGCGCCGGTGGTTCGCAAGATGACCGCCATGCTCAACCGCCTCCAATTGGAAGCGGGCGACAAGCCGGCATAGCTTTGCCTGCACGGTTCGCCCGCGTGGTTTGACTTCCCGCGTGGAGCGGGATACCATGCCATGCGGACGCAGCCTTCCTAACCTCATGAACCGATATCTCTTGAAAAGCGCCATTGTCGCCGCTTTGGGCGGACTTCTATTCGGCTTTGACACGGTGGTCATCTCCGGCGCCACCGATATTCTGAAGACGGTCTACCAGTTGAGCCCCCTGCTGCTCGGCTTCACCGTGGCCAGCGCGCTGCTCGGCACCGTGCTCGGCTCCATGTTCGCGGCCGCACCCAGCGATCTCTACGGGCGCCGCCAGTGCCTCCAGGCACTCGCCGTGCTCTACGTGGTCACCGCACTCGGCTGTGCGCTGGCATGGAACTGGTATGCCTTTGTGATCTTCCGGTTCGTGGGCGGACTCGCCATCGGCGGCTCCAGCGTGATCGGCCCCATGTACATTGCCGAAATCGCCCCGGCGGCAAAGCGCGGCCGTCTGGTCGGCCTCTTCCAGTTCAATATCGTGGCTGGAATTCTGGTCGCGTATCTCTCCAACTACGCCATCGGCACGTTGGGCCTGGGCGCTGAAGAGTGGCGCTGGAAACTCGGCGTCGCCTTGCTGCCGGCCGCCCTGTTCTTTGTATTGCTGATCGGGATTCCGCAGAGCCCGCGCTGGCTGATCCGCCGCGGCTTCATCGAAGAGGCGCGCGGAGTCTTCACACGCATCGGCGAGCCGGACCCGGACCGCGAAGTGGCAGACGTGGTGCGCTCCGTGGAATCGGAGGACCGCACCAAGGTGGAGCCTCTCTTCCAGCACAAGTACCGCCGCCCGATTTTTCTGGCCGTCGCCATCGGCTTCTTCAACCAGATGTCGGGCATCAACGCGATTCTCTATTACCTGAACGACATCTTCAAGAGCGCCGGCTTCGACAAGGTGTCGAGCGATTTGCAGGCTGTCGCCATTGGCGCCACCAATCTGCTGTTCACCATCATCGCCATG
Organism: uncultured Acidobacteriia bacterium; assembly: GCA_903876865.1. GTDB lineage: Bacteria > Acidobacteriota > Terriglobia > Bryobacterales > Bryobacteraceae > Solibacter. Next base: position 786 of record CAIRBY010000090.1, on the reverse strand, counting down.
AGCGTGATCGATCGCCTCGGCCGCAAGAAGCTGCTGCTCACCGGAGCCGCCGGCACCGCCGTCTGTCTCGCCGGTGTCGCCGTGATCTTCATGTCCGGTCAGGGCGAGCAGTACCTGGTCTGGCTGCTGATCGGCTTCATCGGCTTCTTCGCCTTCTCCCAGGGCGCCGTGATCTGGGTCTACCTCAGCGAAGTCTTCCCCAATCTGGTGCGGGCAAAAGGGCAGAGCCTGGGGAGCTTCACCCACTGGATCATGAACGCCATCATCGCGTTCACCTTCCCGCTGGTCGCATCCCTCTCCCGCCCGGCGCCGTTCGTCTTTTTCGCCGGGATGACGGTGGTGCAGTTCGTCGTGGTCCTGATGGTCTTCCCGGAGACCGCCGGCGTCACGCTGGAAGATATGGAAAAGCGCGTTGGCTAGGCTGGCGGCTTCGTTACCGCCAGCCTGCCCGAACGCCCGTTACGCTTTCAACAATTCCAGTTCCAGCTGAATGTGGATATCCTCGCCCACCAGCACGCCGCCGGTTTCCAGGCCCACGTTCCACACCAGGCCGAAATCCTTGCGATTGATCTTGGTGGACGCCTCAGCGCCGGATTTCACGTTGCCCCACGGATCCTTCGCCTCCGGAGCCGGACCCTCCACCTTGAGCACCACCGACTTCGTCACGCCATGAATGGTCAGATCGCCGGTGACCTCATATTCGCCGTCTCCGCCTGCGATTTTCGTCGAGACGAACGTGATTGCCGGGTACTTCTCTACATCGAAGAAATCCGCGCTCTTCAGGTG
>CAIRBY010000089.1 GCA_903876865.1 uncultured Acidobacteriia bacterium | reverse complement strand
GCGCGACCCGCTGCGGGCACCCTCGGAAAAGCTGCGGGTGGAACTGGCGGCGCCACCGGCGGACGGGGCGAAGCCGAACGAGCCGAAGCTGACCAAACCGGAGCGGGAGGTGCGGGCGTTCCTGGAATTGCACCCGGGCTCGCACAACCTGAAGCAGCTGGAAGAGGCGGTGAAGCACGCGAGCGCGGCGGCGCGGTCGCTGGCTCGCAAGGGGCTGGTGACGTTGAAGCCGGAGACGGTGGAGATCCGGGCGGCGATCCGCGCGCGGCACGAGTTGAACCCGCCGCAGCAGGCGGCATTCGACAGGATCCGGGAGGCGATTGAAGCCAAGCGGTTCGAGACGTTTCTGCTGCACGGCGTGACCGGGTCGGGGAAGACGGAAGTCTACCTGACGGCGATCGAGGCGGTGGTGGCGCAGGGGCGGAGCGCTCTATTGATGGTGCCGGAGATCGCGCTGACGCCGCAAATGGCGGGGCAGTTCTTCTCGCGCTTCGGCGACCGCGTGGCGATTCTGCATTCGGCGTTCACGGACGTGGAGCGGACGGAACAGTGGCGGCGCATCCGCGGCGGGACGGCGAGCGTGGTGGTGGGAACGCGTTCGGGCGTGTTCGCGCCGGTGCAGAACCTGGGCCTGATTGTGGTGGACGAGGAGCACGACGGGAGCTACAAGCAGGAGGAGAATCCGCGGTATAACGGGCGCGATGTGGCGATCGTGCGGGCGCAGGCGGCGGGGGCGTGCGTGGTGCTGGGGTCGGCGACGCCGAGCCTGGAGAGCCGCTACAACGCGGAGAAGGGCAAGTACACGCTGCTGGAACTGCCGGGGCGGATCGAGGCGCGTCCCATGCCGACGGTGGAACTGATCGACATGCGACAGGAGTTCCTGGAGACGCGCAAGCAGGATACGTTTTCGCGCAAGCTGATCGAGGCGCTGGGGGAGCGCGTGGAGAGCGGCGAGCAGACGATCGTGCTGCTGAACCGGCGCGGGTTTTCGAGCTTCGTGGCGTGCCGCGCGTGCGGAGAGCGGGTGCAGTGCATCAACTGCTCGCTGACGCTGACGTATCACAAGCGCGACCGGCGGCTCTTGTGCCACTACTGCGGCTACGCGGAGAAGGTGCCGAGCGTGTGCCCGAAGTGCGCGAGCAATCACATCTACTTCCTGGGAATCGGCAGCGAGCGCGTGGAAGAGGAGTTGCACCAGGCCTTTCCGGCGGCGCGGATTGCGCGGCTGGACCGCGACACGGTGACGGGGAAGCGGCACTACGAAACGATCCTGCAGGAGTTCCGCGAAGGCAACTACGACATGCTGGTGGGCACGCAGATGATTGCGAAGGGGCATGATATTCCCAACGTCACGCTGGTGGGCGTGGTGGCGGCGGACATGGGGCTGGGAGTGCCGGATTTCCGCGCGGCGGAGCGGACCTTTCAACTGCTGACGCAGGTGGCGGGGCGCGCGGGACGGGGGAGCATCCCCGGAATCGTGCTGGTGCAGACCATCAATCCGGATCATTATGCGGTGCGGCTGGCGGCGGCGCAGGATTACCAGGGTTTCTACGAGAAGGAATTGAATTTCCGGCGCATGATGCACTACCCGCCGTTCGCGGCGATGGCGAATGTGCTGGTGCGGGCGGAGAAGAAAGAGATGGCGATGCGGATGAGCGCGGAGCTGGGTTTCCTGCTCAGTCCGGCGCCGGAGAAGTTGCGGGTGATGGGTCCGGCGGAGGCTCCGGTGCCACGGCTGAAGAACGAGTACCGGTATCAGTTTCTGATCAAGGCGGCGAGCCGCAAATCGCTGAACGAACTGCTGCAGAAGATCCGCCATTTCGCGCTGGAACATAAGTGGGGACCGACGGCGCTGATGATCGACGTGGACCCGCTGACGTTGATGTAGGCGGCTCGATGCAGGCGGCGCGATCCGCTCGTGGAAATGGCGGGTTGCAGTGCGTATACTACGTTCACTGGAGGCGCTGTGAAATTGCTGGTCTGGCTGGTCGCGATGGCGGCGTTTGGGCAGGACCCGAACGCGGTGGAGTTGTTGGCACGCTCAGGGGGAAGCGCCTTGACCGCGGGCACGGTGCGCATGGCGGGGACACGGGTGCAGGAGACGCTGAGCCCACCGGGCGCGGCGCCGGTGCGCAGCAGTTTTTCCTTCAGCGTGGCTCCGGGCGGACGGTTTCGGCGCGCGGTGACGACGGGGGAGGCGCTGCAACTGGACGTATCGGACGGCGCCTCCACGTGGAGCTATTCGACGCCGGCAAATACGTGGTCGAAACGTCCGGCGGGCAGGCCCCTCGGGATGCAGGAACTGGCGATGCTGCGCTACGGGCGCGAGCGGGCCAACCTGCTGACGGCGGTGGTGAAGCGGGAGGACTCGCTCGATTTCGGCGGGCGGCTGACGGCGTGTTCAGTGGTACGGGCGAGTTACCGGGGAGTGCCGTGGGCGCCTGACGCAAGGGAAGTTCTGCGCACGGTGTGGATTGCCAAGGGCAGCGATCTGGTGCTGCGGGATACGTGGGATGTGACGGTGGCGATGCCGTTCTCCACGACCGAGACGCGTGGGCGGCAGGCGGTGGAGTTTTCCAGCATCGAATGGGACGGCGCGGTAGCAGCGGACCAATTCCTGTTCACGCCACCGGAAGGTAGCCGACCGGCGGCTCCGCCCCTGGCCGGAACTGGCGGGAGCAGTCCCCTGGCGAAGGTGAACCCGGTGGTTACGCGGCGGGTGGAAGCGGAGAGCACGCCTGAAGCGCGGGCGGCGGGGTATCAGGGTACGGTGGGGCTGTACGTGGAAGTGACGCCGGAGGGGAAGGCAGCGAACGTCCAGGTGCTGCAGGGGTTGGGGCTGGGCTTGGACGAGCGGGCGATCGAGGCGGTGCGGCAGTGGCAGTTCACGCCAGGGATGCGGAACGGTCAACCGGAGCGGATGGCGATTTCGGCGGACGTCTCGTTTGACGGCGCCGCCGGGGGAGTGTGGCGGGTAAACCGGGCGGAATACATGGTGCAGACGGATCGGAGCAAAGGCGAGGCCCTGGACAAACCGGTATTGACCCGGTACGAGTCGCCCTCCGGAGCATGTCCGACGGGCGGCGCACGGCTGCAGGTGAGCCTGGAAGTGGGAGAGAAAGGCATACCCAGGAATGTGCGGGTGGGCGAAGGAGTGAACGGCGAGGCGGCGAGCGCGGCGCGGCAGGCGGTCGAAGCATGGCGGTACCAGCCGGGGCGGGCAAACGGCCGGGCCCGCGCCGCGCAAGCCAGGCTGGAAATGGAATGCGGTTTTCCCGCGCCGGCGCAGGAGTCCGTCAGTATGCGGATTGGGAACGGAGTAACGCCGCCCACAATCGCTTTTAAGACAGAGCCTGAATATTCCGAGGCGGCGCGACGGACGAAGTATCAGGGCAGCCTGCAACTGGAGGTAGTGGTCGATGCGACAGGCCACACTGCGAAGATCGTGATCCCGCGCATGCTGGGCTTGGGGCTGGACCAGAAAGCGATGGAAGCCGTCAAGACCTGGCGGTTCAAGCCGGGAATGAAAGACGGGCACCCGGTGAGTGTCTTCGCGACGATCGAAGTGAACTTCCGTTTGCTCTAAGGCGAGCGTGGGAGAGCAGATCGGAGCACTTCAGATGGGTACCGCCGCGAGGCGGATTTCGAGATCAGCCTGCACGTCTTCGATCGATTGGCCCAGCCAGGAGGCGTTAATATTGGGCAGGAACGCCGCCAGATCTTCAAAGGCCCAGTCCTTTTCCGGGGAGAAGGCAGCGTAGCCGAGCGCGTCGACGAGGCGCCAGGAGAGGCGGACGAGGTTCGTGAGGGAGTGATCGCCGGGCACGGGCGGTTCGTGATGGGCGGCGATGGCGCCGACCAGCGACTCCGGGAAACTCCACCCTCCGGCGATGAATGCCCCGGCCGCACAGTGATCGATCTCGAAGAGATCGCGCTCGGTTTGCAGCAGGTCGAAGCCGAAATCGTTGGACACCTCTAACATACGGGAGTACTCATCCGGGTAGGCGGACATGAGGCCGAGCGTTCCCAGGTTGTGGAGCAGACCGGCGGTATAGGCGGCTTCCCGCTCGCCGCGGCAGATGCGGGCGGCCTCATCGGCAATGATGGCGGTGAGGATGCTGTGAATCCAGACCTTGCGCAGCGCTTCCACACGGACCGACGAGCGCACCAGGTTGTTGATTGCCACCAGAGTGGCCATGGATTGGACCCGGTCCATGCCGAGCACAATGATGGCGTGGGAGAGGCTGGTGACTTCGCGGCGGATGCCGAAGAGCGCGGAGTTGGCAAAGCGCAGCAACTCGGCGGAGAAGGAGGGGTCGAGCTTGATGAGATCTCCCACCTGGCGGGCTGTTGTATCATCCTGGCTGACGAGTGCGAGAATGCGCTGTGCGATGGCGGGGAAAGGCGGCAACAGCCGCAGAGCCCACGGGGCTTGGGGACGGGCGAACGTTTCGGTCATAGAAACACCAACGGCTTTCTTTTCGTCCAAACGGGCGACTCCGTGAGGCAGAGGCTCCGGAGGCTGAAGCGCGGATCGGGACACGCGCGGGATACGGGTGAGGGAATCATGTACGGATTCCGAGGAAGGCGCTGGCGCGCTGCACGATGCGCTGGGGCACGTCTCCGACGGCGGTATCGACGATACCGACGTTGAGTTGCAGCACGGGCCGGACGGTCTTGCCTTCCTTGAGGCAGACGTAGGCGCCGGAGAGGTGATCGGAGATCCACTTTCCGGTCGCGGTGGCTTCGGATTTCTTCACGCCGAGCATGACCACGAAGAGCTCGGCGCCCCAGCGGCTGACCACCGCGGTGGTGGAGAGGCTGTTGCGCAGGCGTTTGGAGAAGGCCGCGGCAAGTTCCCCGGCAACCGCGGCACCGAATTGCACCTCTGCCCGCTGCAGGCCACGCGCACTGATCAGGAGCAGGCAGTAGCCGCCGGGAGCCGTGGAGTGAATGCGCCGCTCCATCTCCGCCTGGCTTTCAAACTGAGTGACCTGATCGATGGAGGCCGCGGCTTCGAGCGAATCAATGCGTTTGTGAAGCATGCGGATCTCCACCTGGAATTGAGTGACGGTCAATTGATGCTGCTTACGGACCTGTTCCAGGCTGCGCTCGATGGTATCGGCCGCGGCGGCGACAACGGCGGCAATGGCGCGGTGCTCTCCGGCGGCGGCGACTTCCCGCAGGCGCGTCAGTGCTCCACGCAACTGCGCTTCGTGATCGCCATCGCTCTGGCCGAGCGATTCCAGAATTTCTTCCAGGGCGCGGGCGGTGCCCGCCAGTTCGTCGCGCAAGCCGGAGAGATACCCGCCGGCCTGATCCCGGTAATCGCGCAGGATGCCGCGCAGGGTGGCGCGGCTTTCGAGCAGGACCTCCTGATTGCCGCCCGCCACCTCCGCGGCCAGGGCGGCGAGGTGCTTGCGGTGGTGGACGGTGAGATCGTTATCCAGTTCCACGGCGTACTGGCCGATGTTCTGAAGCGCCTGCAGGTAGCAATCCAGGTAGGCGGCCAGGAACTGGTGACGGCGCTCGAGTTCGGTCAGCGAGGATTGGATCGAGATCACAAGGTTGCGTCCTGAGGAGAATATCGGAAGGAGGGAGGAAATACTTTAGGGACAGAGGGGGCGGATGGCGCTTTGATTTCGCTTGATTTTCACTTTTTGTTCGCCCAGAATAGGGGGAAGGAGTCCGAATGGCACTGACGAAGCGGCAAAAGCAGGTGCTCGATTTTATCGCCACATTTGTGGACGAAAACGGCTACTGCCCGAGCTTTGAAGAGATCGCGAGGGGGTTGGAACTGGCTTCGCTGGCGACGGTGCACAAGCATATCTCCGTGCTGGAGGCGAAGAGCTACCTGAAGCGTGGCTTCAACCAGAGCCGGTCGCTCGAACTTACCCCCAAGTACGTGCAGGAACAGCGCCGCGGCAAGCCGGCGATGGCGGAGATTCCGATGCTGGGGCGGATTGCCGCAGGCGCGCCAATCGAAGCCGTGGAACAGCGCGAAGTCCTGAACTTCGCGGACTTCGCCGGCAACGGCAACACCTACGCCCTCGAAGTGCGGGGCAACTCCATGATCGACGACCACATCTGCGATGGAGATGTGATCCTGTTGGAGCGTGTCTCGCAAGCGCGCGACGGCGACATCGTGGTAGCGCTGGTCAAAGGCAGCGAAACCACGTTGAAGCGGTTCTATCGCGAAGCAGGCGATATGGTACGCCTGCAGCCGGCTAACGTCGCGCTCAAACCGATTTTTGTTCCGACGAGGGAGTTGGAAATTCAGGGCCGGCTGTTGGCCGTCCTGAGAAAGTACAGGTAATTTAGAAGCAACTACTTAGCGGAAAGTTCCTGCTCGGCGCGGAGCCAATCCTGCTCGGAAGATCCACCTTGACCGCCACGGGCTACCCAGTAAGAATAGGCGAGGCTCGCGATGGCTTCGAAGGAAGGGGCGGCAACCGGTGCGGCTACAACAGGTGCGACTACAACAGGTGCGACTACAGCCACTGCAGGTTCAGGGACGACAGTGTTGGGAACTTCCACGGCGGGAACTTCGACTCGGGCAGCGCGCTTGGGGGCGGCCTTCCGGCGAGCCGGTGCGGCGGCTACGGGTTTAGACACAACTACTTTGTTCTCGGAAACTTGCTTTCTTGCCATAGTTTTACTTTCTGTTACGGTGTACTGACGAGGTTACGGACAACGATATCGTATGGGACTATTTTAAGCGATTTCGGGTCTAATTCGCATCAAAAGTTTCTATGGATTGAATTACTTGCGGTTAATTTTCGTTAAAGAAACGACGTATCTTGAGGGCATATATTACGATGCGATTTCGAATGCGCGCCGCAATCCCGGGTATGGTGGTGGCAAGCACCCTCGTGGCCCGCGCCGCCGCCGCATTCGAGGCGCAGCACGGATTGCGCGAACGGATTCTGACTGCGACGGCGGACCCGAACGCCGCCTTCGCGCTGCTGGTCGCGGGCGCGGTGGGGGTTTATGCGGAATGCGTCCGGCCGGGACGGGTCGTGCCGGGAGTGGGAGGCGGAGTATTTTTCCTGCTGGGTCTATCGCAGATGCGATTTCTGCCGATCAACTGGTGGGGAGCGGCGTCGATCGGGCTGGCCTTCGCGCTGTTCGCACTGCAGGTGAGACTGGGAGCATGGCGCGGAGTGCCCGGTATCACCGGCGCGGCGGCGCTGGTGTGGGGCGCGCACACGCTGGTTGCAGCCGGCGGCGGGGAACCGCGCATCTACTGGAGCACTGCCCTCGGCCTGGGATTGCCCTTTTCCGCAATCACGCTTTACCTGATGACGATTGCGGTACGCGCGTGGAGGAATAAGCGGGAGACAACGATATAATTGCAAGTTGGAAGTGTGCTCCATCAGGCGGGCAAGTTGAGGCGGGTAATCCATCGAACATGAGAAATAACGAGACCGGCGAATTTGAACTGGTGGTGGGCAACCGCCAACTGCTGAGCGGATTTTTTATCGTGGTCCTGCTGTTCGCGGTCGCGTTCGCGATGGGCTACGTGGTGGGGCAGAATTCCCCCAAATCGGCGAAACTGGCTTCGGAGAGTGGCAGCGCGCCGGCGCCCATGACGAACACGGCGGACTCGCGTCCGCAGCCGGCAACACCGGCACCGCCGCCCGCGGCGACTACGCCAACTCCGGCACAGACGACCGGCGAGACGCCTCCAGCGGACGCTCCGCCGCAGCCGACTACACAGGCCGCGCAGAGTGCGCCCGCGCCCGCGCAAACGGCAGCGACATCCGCACCCGCGCCAGCGGCGGACTCGACCGGAATTGTGGCATCGAGCGATCTGCCGGCCGGCTCTTTCTGGCAGGTCATCGCGGTGAAGGCCGAGGTCGCCGATGCGATCCGGCAGACATTGAAGGCGAAGGGCTTTCAGGTGGCGTTGACGCAGGGAACCAACGGCCTGACGCGCGTGCTGGTGGGTCCCTACAGCGACACGGCATCGATGGGCCGCGCCAAGGCGGAACTGGAGGGCGCCGGGTTCCACCCGCTACGGTACAAACGTGATTGAAGGCCTGGTACAAATTGGGGAAGGCGAAGCGGCGCCAAAACGCCAGCGACTGCCGGAGTGGGCGCGCAAGAGCAAGACCCACTTCTCTTCTCTGAACCAGCTGAAGCGCGGGTTGCGCGAATTGAAGTTGCACACGGTGTGCGAAGAGGCGCGCTGCCCCAACATCCACGAGTGTTTTCATCGGGGCGCGGCCACGTTCATGATTCTGGGCGACCGCTGCACGCGCGGCTGCGGCTTTTGCAGCGTGCAGAAGCTCAACCCGAGAAAGCACTCGACCGCGCTCGATGCATCCGAGCCCGCGGGAGTGGCGCGGATGGCGCGCGAGATGAACTTGCGCTACGTGGTGATCACGAGCGTGAATCGCGACGATCTGGCGGATGGAGGCTCGCAGCATTTCGCGGAGACGGTGCGCGCGGTGCGCGCGGCGCTGCCGGAGGCGCGGGTGGAAGTGCTGACTCCGGATTTTTGCGGCGACCTGGAGGCGGTGGCGCGGGTGGTGGACGCGGGACCGCATGTGTTCAATCACAATATGGAAACCGTGCCGAGGCTGTATGCGCGGGTGCGGCCGCAGGCGGAATACCGGCAGTCGCTGGACGTGCTGCGGTTTGCGCGGCGGAATTCGCCGGAGAGCATGCTGACGAAATCCGGCTTCATGGTGGGCCTGGGCGAAACCGTGGAGGAAGTGCACGCTCTACTGACGGACCTGCGCGCAGCGGGGACGGACGTGGCCACGATCGGGCAGTATCTGCAGCCGACGCGGCGCAACCTGGCGGTGACCGAGTATGTGGAGCCGCAGCAGTTTGAGGAGTATCGCGAATTCGGCATGTCGCTCGGCTTCAAGGCAATGTTCAGCGGACCGCTGGTGCGCAGTTCGTACATGGCGGATCTGGTGAGCGAGGAAGCGCAGCGGCCACCGTGCTGAACCTGCTGCTGGCGCTGGTTTCGGCGGCGCTGCTCATCTTCACTTTCCCCAAATTTTCGGTGGTCTGGTTTGCGCCGGTGGCGCTGGCCCCGCTGCTGGTGGCGATGGCGCGCGAACCGGGTTGGAAGCGGCGCTTCCTGTTGAGCTGGGGCGCGGGCGTAGTTTACTGGTTCGGCGTCTGCCATTGGATTGAATTCGTACTGGCGTTCCACGGCGGGTTGGGTGAGGCTGCCGGCTGGGCGGTCTTCACGCTCTTCGCGATGGCCAAAGCGGTGCATATGGGAGTGTTCGGCGCACTGGCCGGCGTGTTGATGCGCCGCTGGTGGGCGCCGCCGGCGGTGGCCGCACTGTGGGTGGCGGTGGAGGTGACGCACGGTCCGCTGGGCTTTGCGTGGCTGGCCCTGGGCAACGCCGGAATCGACATGGGGATTCCGATGCGCCTGGCGCCCTTCACCGGAGTGTATGGCGTCTCCTTCGTTTTCGCACTGATGGGCACGGTGGTCGCAGGGGTGGCGCTGCGGCGCGGGCGGAGGGAGATGCTCTGGCTCGCGCCCGTGTTGCTACTCGGGTTATTGCCGGAATTGCCGCCGGCGGAGCCGACGAAAGAGGCGGCGCTACTGGTGCAGCCGAAGATCTCCGAAACCGAAGAATGGACTCCGGCGAGTGCGGACGCGATGAAGCGCAGGCAGGCGATGGTGTCGCTGCGCGGGGCGCTCACCGGACCCGGACGCCCGCCTGCGGTGATTGTGTGGCCGGAGGTTCCGGCACCGCTCTACTACTTCGACGACACGGTGCTGCGCGGCTATGTGGACGATCTGGCACGGGCGGCGAAGGCCTACGTACTACTGGGAACGGTGGCCCGCACCACGAGCGGCGCGCCGCTGAATTCAGCCGCGCTTGTGGCTCCCTCGGGCGGAGCAGTGAGCCGCTATGACAAAGTGAACCTGGTGCCGTTCGGGGAATTTGTGCCGTGGCCGTTCGGCTTCGCCAACAAGATCTCGACCGAGGTGGGGGATTTCGCCGCCGGGGAAGAGGTGGTGGTCTCGCCGATGGGCGGGCACAAGGTGGGCACCTTCATCTGCTACGAGAGCGTCTTTCCGAACTTCGTGCGGCGCTTCGCGGCGGGCGGGGCGGAGGTACTGTTCAACATTTCGAATGACGGCTGGTTCGGACAGAGCGCGGCGCGGAGGCAGCATCTCAGCATGGTGCGTATGCGCGCGGCGGAGAACCGCCGCTGGATCTTGCGCGCGACCAACGATGGCATCACGGCGGCGATCGATTCGGCGGGACGAGTTCGCGAAATGCTGGCGCCAAACGAGGAAGGCGCGCTGCATACGGGCTTCAATTACGTCGCCGCGCAGACACTTTATACGCGGACAGGCGATTGGTTTGCATGGCTGTGCGGTGTGATTGCGCTGGCGGCGCTGGTGATGGCGAGGGTGCGGGGTTAGAAGCCCGCGATCCGGAAATTCGATCCGGCTACTGCCCGCGGTTCTTCGTACGCTTGGCCTGCGGAGGCTCCGGCGGCGCCGGGGGAGCGACAGTGGCTGCCTCGATGCTCCAGGGAAAAATCGCGGCGCGCAGATCCCGCTGCAGGGACAACGCCACGACAAAGGGCAACGCAAAGGGCAGCACGCCGACGATCATGTACTCTCCCACGTGGCGCAGCCACGCACCGGTGGGATCGTTGATTCCGGAGATGTGGGCATAGGCGTTACGCGCGGCAATCTGGGCGAAGGCGAGGAACAGCAGCAGTTCCACGACCGCCATCAGCGCAGTGCCGAGTGCGAGGGGGCGGAGGTTGCGGCGCAAACCGGGGGCAGCCAGCATGAGCGCCCAGAAGAGCGGCAGACTGAACGTGAAACCAATCACGTCCGTGTGTTGCAGGTCGAAATCGATGGAGTGGATCTGCTGGGCGACGGGTTGTTCCGGCGTGGCGGGGAGGATGCGGTCGAGGCCCACGCTCACGCTCCAATTGGTGGCATCGGCGGCATCTTCGATACCGACGAAGGTTCCGGCGGCGCCCCTCAAAACTCCCAGCATGGGGTTTAGTAGCACGAACCACCAGAGGGCGAGCAGGGTGACGAGCAGCGCCGAGCCGCGCAGCAGGAAACGGGTCTGCGGTTTAACTTGCATGCGAGGGAGCGGTGGCGCGCAGGACGCGATTCACCCAGTACCAGAACACGACCATGGTATCCAGCATGATCAGGCTCTCCCACAAATAGGAGTGGGCGAAATCGAACCAGGTCATGCTGTATTGGCCCAGGTAGAAGAGTGTAATGAAGCGGAAGATATTGATCACCTGAATGATCACGCTGCCGGCGGCCAGGCCGATCGCCTTCATTTTCCAGGTGGAGGGAAAGGCCAGAATGGCGGACCAGAGCAGGATGGTGACATTGATGGCGTTGCAGCCATCGCGCATCTCCACGGCAAAACCGGCGGACGCGCGCAGAATGGCGGCGTCACGGGTGGCGTGACCGCCGCAGAGCAGGATCAGGGAATGGGAAATCTTGACGAGACCCTGCGAAAACTTGCCATCCACCACCTGCACGGACGGGGTCAGGAGGACGCCGAAGCCGAACAGAAGACAGAGCGAGAAGACGAGGACGAAGCGTAATGGACGGAGATTGGTCAACATAATTGAAAACGGAGCGGCGCGCGGTTCCCTGCGCAGTGCGGGCCGCTAGCTGTGGCGGATCACCAGCACGTCGCCGTCCTTGACGATGTACTCTTTTCCTTCGAGACGAAGCTGGCCTTTGTCACGGGCGCCGGAGTAGCCGCCCAGATCGATCAGCGTCTTCCAGTTTACAACCTCTGCGCGGATGAATTTTTTTTCGAAGTCGGAGTGGATGGCGCCGGCGGCTTTGGGCGCGGTGCTGTGCATGGGGATCGTCCAGGCGCGGCACTCGTCTTCCCCGGCGGTGAGGAAGCTCATCAGGCCGAGCAGGGAATAGGTGGCGGAGATGAGTCGCTCGAGGCCGGAATCGGTGAGTCCATAGCTGGCGAGGTACTCGAGTTGTTCGCCGCGGGGGAGTTCGGCGAGTTCGGCTTCGATCTTGCCGCAGACGGCGGTGACGGCGGTGTGGGCGCGTCCGGCGAGGGGCCCGTTGCGGTACTCCTCTTCGCGCTCGCGCAATTTCCCGGCTTCCTCTTCCCCGAGGTTGAGGACATAGAGCATCGGCTTCTGGGAGAGGAACTGAAAACCGCGGATGCGTTTTTCATCTTCGGCATCCAGCACGAGTTCGCGGAGGGGGCGATTGGCTTCGATGAGATCCTTGCACTTGACCAGCAGTTCGAACTCGCGGTCGAGTTCGGGGCTCTTGGTCTTCTTGCGGTCTTTCTCGAGGCGTTCGAGACGCTTCTCGAGGACGGCGAAATCGCTGAGGATGAGTTCGGTTTCCAGGTCCTCCATATCGCGGATCGGATCCACGGAACCCTTCTCGTGGGGGATGGTATCGCTGGCGAAGGTGCGCAGCACGTGAGCGAACGCGTCCACATTGCGCATGCTGGCGATCAAGCCCGTATCGCGGAGGGTCTCTTTGGAGATGGAGGGCATGTCCACATATTCGACGGTGGCATGGGTCACTTTGGGCGGCTCAAACAGCTGGCCGAGAGCCTCCAGGCGCGCGTCCGGCACACGGGCAATCCCCATGCGCGCGGAAGTGGAACCGATACGCGTCTCCTGATGCACGCCGGTGAGGATCGTGAAGAGAGACGTCTTGCCCGTCATGGGCAGGCCGATGATTGCAGTTTTCATAGTAAGGAACGATTCCTACAGGGGAACTTCCACCTGACTGAGTATTTCTTCAATGATGCGCTCGCCCATATCGGCGCGGCGCTGAACCAGGGTATTGCGGGTATTGATGACGACGCGATGGGCGAAGAGCGGCACGGCGAGGCGCTTGACGTCATCCGGGATTGCAAAATCGCGGCCTTCCATCAGGGCCGCGGCCTGCACGGCGCGGTAGAGGGCCTGACTGCCACGGGGGCTGACGCCGAGCGCGAGGCCGTCGTGGGTACGGGTGCGTTCGACAATCGCGAGCATGTAGTCGAGGAGACTCTCTTCGACGGTGACGGCGTGCACGGCGTCCTGAAGGCGCAGGACTTCCTCGGCGGAGAGGCCGGAAGCGGGAGCGGGCACCGTTTCGCGATGATCGCGACGGAGGATTTCGCGTTCACTGGCGGCATCCGGGTAGCCGATGCGGAGGCGCATGAGGAAGCGATCGAGTTGCGATTCGGGGAGGGGATAGGTGCCGTGGTGTTCCACCGGATTCTGAGTGGCGATCACCATGAAGGGGCGGGGCAAGGAGTGGGAATGGCCATCGATGGTGACCTGGCTTTCATTCATGGCCTCGAGCAGCGCGGACTGGGTCTTGGGGGTGGTGCGGTTGATCTCATCAGCCAGCAGAAAATTGCTGAATATGGGGCCCGGCTTGAACTCGAAGGCTTCGGCATGGGCGTTGTAGATGGTGACGCCGAGGACATCGCTCGGGAGCATGTCGCTGGTGAATTGGAGCCGATGAAAGCGGCAGGAGACGGAGCGGGCGAGGGCTTGGGCCAGCGTAGTCTTGCCGACACCGGGGACGTCCTCCAGGAGGAGGTGTCCGCGAGCCAGCAGGCAGACCACGGAAAGACGCACGACTTGAGGCTTGCCGCGAATCGCCGCGCCGACAGCCGTCTCCAGAATTGCGAGCTTACTGAGGATATCGGGCGGAAACCCAACCGGCGGGGCCACCGTTGATTCCCGCTGGGACATTACAAATTCATGATACTAAAGATCGGCTGGCCGAACCGGAAATGGGGGGAGTGAAGCAGTGCTAACCGAAGTAAATGGAGTCCCAATGGAGGGTTCCAGGGGTACAGTAGCGCCCAGGGTACCGCTGGAACCGGCGGAGGGCTGGCGTTCGGGGAACGGGTCGGGCACACTTGGGATACACATATGGCAACAGCTGACTCCATCCTTTTCGATCAGGCGCTTCCGGCAATGGCGGGGAGCACTGCGGTTGAGGCACGTCGAGGCGAGCGCTTCCCGCTGACGGCGACGGTGCGCGTGGGCTGGATTGACGACAGCAAGCACCTGCGGTACGCGATGGCGCGGGGGATCAACCTCTCCGAGCACGGCATGGCGATGCAGATCGGGGAGAGGCTGCGGCTCTCGGCGCTGATCCACCTGGAAATGGCGACGTGGGGATTGAGCACAGTGGGACGGGTGCGGAGTTGCGTGCGCTGCGGCGAGGGCTGGCGGGTGGGGATCGAACTGAGCAGTCCATTTCTGGCGGACCATACGGAGCGGACACAGTAGTAGTAGTAGCGGTGCGGTGTATTTTGGGTTAGACTGAGAGCTTGGCATCGATGAGATGCCGATCCGCCGGCGAATTCCCACCCGAAAGGGCGCGTAGCTCAGTTGGTTAGAGCGCCTGCTTCACACGCAGGAGGTCACAGGTTCGAGTCCTGTCGCGCCCACCATTTAAACGCTTCATCATCAGCAATTGGCTCTACGCCAAAAATGGGGGCAGACCCCAAATCCCAGAACAATTAAGAACATAACACCTTCACCCGCTGGCGGTAGTTTTCGAAGTTGCGGAAGCCGTAGGCGACTCTGCTGATGGTCTCCATTTTGTTGTGGAAGCCCTCCGTGATGCCGTTGTTGCGGGTGAAGCGCCACATGCAGGCGATCTCTTCCTTCCAGCTATCTAAAGTCTCGCCCAGCGTCACCAGTCGG
>CAIRBY010000088.1 GCA_903876865.1 uncultured Acidobacteriia bacterium | reverse complement strand
TCCGGGAACTTCTCTTCCAGTGCGGTGATCATGCGGAATCTCCAACGGCGGGCGCGAGGTTTTTCTCCCCGCTAAAAGCCGATAAACCAGTTTAAACCATCGCGGTGGAAACAGCGGATGGCGGAGGGAATTCCGGTATGGGCCGTCGGAGTCAGTCGAGGGAGGGCGGCGCCATCGGGTCCAGGTGCGCCAGGCGTTTGCGGAGTTTCTCGTAGGCGCGGAAAAGCAGCGATTTGACCGCCGGAACCGAGCAGTTCAAGGCAAGCGCCATCTCCTGATAGTCCAACTCGTCGTACTTGTGCATGCACACCGCCACGCGGTGATTCTCCGCGAGTTGCTGAATGGCGTTGCGTACCTCGGCCAGGCGCGCATCCCTCAGCAGGGCCTGCTCGATATTCGGGGTGCGGGTGCGCGGGTCGCGCCGGCTCGCCGGTATGGCGGAGTGGTCCAGGCGTTGATGGCAGGCCTCGTGCCGGTGGTCGCGCAACCAGTTGAGCGCCAGGTTGGTGGCGATCCGGAATAGCCAGGAACGGAACTTGGCGGTGGGCTGGTAATCCTTCGTGCGGTAGACCCGGATGAAGACCTCCTGCGCCAGTTCTTCGGCAATTGCAAGATCCCGCACCAGGCGGTAGACATGACTGACCACCGGGCGGCGGTACTCTTCGACGATGCGTGCGAAACTGGCGCAGTCGCCTGCCTGGAACGCCAGCATCCACATCACGCCCTGCTCCAACCCGAAGGCGGAAGCGGCACCGCCTATGTCCCCATTTCCAAGCGCGCTCATCTCAGCAGTTCACCCTCTGCACGGTCTGTCTATTTTACTGCACTCTCTCGAAAGCCGAACCGGGCCCCCGAGGCGAGTCGCTCCACGTATCTCGTGGCAGCAACTCCCCGGCGGCCCGGTCCTTGGTTCTAGCCGCGGCCCTTGCGAGGCGCGGGTGCGTTGGGCGGATTCGGCGGATTGGGCGGACCGCCCGGTCCCCCCATTCCGCCCGGTCCGCGGCCGGCGGCGCCGCGAGGCATATCAGCCCGCAGTTTCTTCCACTGATCCTGCGTGAGCGTGCGCCGGATTCCCAACAGGAAGCGGGCATTTGCCTTTTCGAGTTCGGCGCGGGACTGCGCGATTTTATCGATCTGAGCCAGGATCTTCGGCTCGTCGGGCGTATCGGCGGCCATCAACGGCTCCATGGTCACCTCTTCCCGCTGCGCATTGGCGTTCAGGTCGATCAGGCGGAGGCGGTTCTGTTGGAAGATGTCGTCCATCTTCTTCTGCTGGTCGGCCGTGAGGGTCAATTTCTGGACCATCTCCGGATTGTTCCACCAGCGGCCTTGCGGCATCGCCCGTTCCATCGGCGGACGGGCCGCGCGTGGCGCTTGCGGAGCGCCGCCGCCGCGGCCGAAGCCGTTGGGGGGCGGCCCACCGGGGCGTCCCGGTTGGGGCGGCGCTCCGTTTTCACCCGGTGGCGGCGGAGCTGGCGGGGCCTGGTTTGCGGGCGGACCCTGCGCCCAGACAGCGGCGCCGGTCAATAGTATGGGTAGAACCAGTCTGATGGTGTGTTGTCTCATGTTTTTTCTCACGGCAGTTCCTTTTCCTGGGATTCTTCGCTGGGGCCGGAGCCCCACGTGACAAGGCTGACCAGCGGTTCCATAGTCTGCGGAACCGCCCGGGAAATCTCGGCGTCCACCTGCTGGAGCAGGGCATCGGCGTGGGCCATTTCGGCAGCGCGCGCCTGCTGACGGGTGCGCCAGTAGGCCGGCCCGGAGGCCAGAATCACCAGCGAGGCCGCCACCAGCACCCAGCGCCGCGCCATGTGGGATACGGGCCGGTTCCAGACGATGCGACGGGCGGTTTCGGACTGTGCTTCGCTCCAACTGCGTGCGGACTCCCGGAACTCCGCCAGCGCGCTGTCCATACGGCCTAGCCGTGCGCCGCACTCCGCGCACCCGGCGGCGTGGCGCTCCAGTTCCGCGGTGCGCCCGCCGGCGAACCAGAGGGAAATCTCTTCCGGCGAAAGGTGTTCGTTCATTGGTTTTCTCCCATCCGCTTCCGCACCGCTTCCAGCGCGCGAAACAGATGTACTTTGACAGTGCCTTCCCGCAGTCCGGTCACCGCCGCGATCTCCAGCAGATCCAGTTCCTCCACGAAACGCAGCAGGAAGACGGTGCGCTGGCGATCGGACAACTTCGCCACCGCGGCCCAAACGGCAGCGATGCGCTCCTTTGCCAGCAGGGCGGTTTCAGGCGACGCGCCGCCCTGGACCAGAGACTTGCTGATGAGGTCGAACTCCGGTGCGGCCGCCCGCGTCCGGTTCCAGAAGCAGAGCCGGCGATTGCGGTGGCAATCGTGGACCAGATTGACGGCGATCTGCATCAGCCAGGTGCTCAGGCTGGAGTCGCCGCGAAAACGCTCCCGGGCGCGGTAAGCCTTGTGAAAACAATCCTGTGCCACGGATTCGGCGGCATCCCGGTCGCGCAGGGAGGCCAGGGCGAAGCGGAAGACCCGCGGCCAGTACAGCCGCACAATCGCGTCGAAGTCGTCGAACTCCCGCGTCTGCTCCACAGCGTCCGGAATCCACCGCGTTGTGACTGCCGGCTCCATCTGTGAAGTGTAGACGGTATCACCGGGGAAGGGGTTTACACCGAAAGGATTTCCTTCCCGCGCCACACGGTCGGGCTAGCCCCGGCTCTTCCCTTGCATCACTCCCCGCGCACGGAGTTGCTTCTCGATCTCCTTGAGTGCGGTGCTCTCCGCGGGGCCGGCGGGCTGTTCCAAGCCGCGTTCATGCGTGACCCGGATGCGCAGCCGCGCATCCATCTCCGCGTGGCTGCCGCTCTCCAGGAAGACCTCCTCGCCGAAGGGGATGACTTCCACCGTGCAAGAGGGGTCGAGCCGGGGCTTCATCTCCGCGACCATCGCCTCTGCCGCGGCGCACGCCTGCGCGTAGTCTGGCGAATCACCCGGGACGTAGCGGTCGGTGATGCCATACACATCGATATCAAAGCCCGCCTGGATTCGCTGCGTGGTGGTCTTGGCCGGAGTGCGCTGCTCCACCACGACCCAGTACGGGTTTACCTCGTAAAAGGCGTGGTGGTGTTTGATGAGTTCGGGGACAGTTTCGGGCGTCTTCATATACACCTCAGATTCGATGCGCCGCGACTCCACCGTTGTCTGCAACTCTCTGGCGCCGGCGCAGGGCGGAACGCGACCCCAGGCTGCCAAGCGGGATGCGTTGCGCTCCCATTCCGACAATGACACAATTCCCGAGCCGGTGGGCCCCGAATCAGGCCGTCAGGATCAGCGCAGCATAGGTGATTCCCCAATCCACATGCTCGAGGTCCTCCTCAACTAGTCAGAAAACGCAAGCCGTCTTCCACAAATCCCGGAGCGATTCCCGTCAGAACTTCGGCTTGAGCAAGCGGACAGGGGGAGAACGGCGGCGGGAGCAGAAAAAAGGCGCCCATGCCGGGAAGGCAATGGGCGCCCTGTTGGGTTGAGGTGCTGCGGCCCGGGGCCGCGCTAGAAGCTGATGCGAAGGGAAAGCGCGATCGTGCGCCCCGCGCGTGAGCCGCTGATCTGGCCGTAGGTCGGGCTCGTCTGAGCACCGGTGGCAGCGTTGAAGCTGGTGCCGGTATTCACGCCGGAATACTGGGTGTGGTTCGGAGCGTTGAACATCTCCGTGCGGAATTGCACGAACCGCCCCTCGCGGAACAGCGGGAAGCGCTTGGTGACCGAGAGGTCCCAGTTGTTGATGCCGGGGCCGGTGCACTGATTGCCGCCGCCCATGTTGCCAAAGTTGGCCATGGTGACGTTGGGGTTGCCCCACGCGCCGATGGCCGGAGCTGCGGCCATGTTGGTGTTGAACCACTGGAAGAACGTGTGCGTGCCGGTTGCCTGGCAGGAGCCCACGATATTGACGCGGGCGCCTTCGGCGGAGCCGGTCGGATCCTGCGTGCTGGTCCAGCCGAGGCCCGGGTTGAAGGGTGAGCCGCTGATAAACGAAGTCACGCCGCTGACTTCCCAGTTATCGAGAACCCACTTGGCGGGCGTGATGTTCATCCGGGTGCCGATCTTCGGCAGCGAGTAGACGTAGTTGGCTACAAACTGCTGCGGACGGTCAAAGCCAGCCCGTCCGTAATTGCGGAAACGGGGAGAGAAATACTGGCTTACGGTGGAGGTATCGCCATCGGCCACGTCGAGCGCCTTCGAGAAGGTGTAGGCGAGACCGAGTTGCATCCCGGCATGGAACCGCCGTTGCGCGCTGATCTGGAGCGAGTGGTAGTTGGAGTTGTAGGCGTTGGTCAGGGTGGTGATGCTGCCCCAGCCGTAGTACGGCCGCAGGAAGTTGTCAGCCAGCGGCTTGCCAGGCTGCGAAGGATCCTGGAACGCGGTGTTGAAGTGGGCGCCGATCGGAATCGGGTTGATGTCCTTGCCCGCGATCAGGTGGTAGGCTGCGCTGCCCACATAGGAGGCCTCGACGGCCATGTTCTTTACCTGATGCTGGATGCCGAAGCTCCAGTTGACGGTAGTGGCGGGGGTGTTGAAACCCATCAGGTTGTTGATGCCGGAAGGCCCGATGGCGCCGCCGCTGCCGGCATAGGTGTCCAGGCTGCCGTAATACAGCGTAGGGCTAAAGGCCACCGGCGGGTTGCCGTTGGTGTTCATGGTCGGGTTGCCCTGCAGTCGATCCTGGAACATGCCGGCGCCGCCGCGAATGGCGGTCTTGCCGGTGCCGAATACGTCCCAGGCGAAGCCGACGCGCGGGCCGAGGTACATGGCGCCGGTGGTGTAGAGTCCGGCCGGGTAGCCGCCCTGTCCGCCGATGGCCGCGCCGTTCGATACCGAGCCGGTGCCCGGAATGAATGCGCCGATCAACGGATTGGCATAGAGGGTGCCGGTACGGGGATCCACCGCGACGCGCTTGCCGGTGGGATCGATGATCGGCATATACAGCATGGGCGCATTCGAACGGCTATACAGCGAAGGGCTGAAGCCGGCGATGGTCTGGTTGGTATCGGTCTGCGGAGGCAGATGATAGAAACGCATCCCGAGGTCGAGCGTCAGGCGCTTGCTGACGCGCCAGTTGTCCTGCACATAGAATTCCAGGTTATTGAAGATCCAGTCGCCGTTCACGCGCTGGGTGGCTTCGGAATAGGTCTGGAAATTGCCGAGGAGGGCGTTGGAGAAGCCGTCGCCCGTATCGAACGGGTTGGTGGTAGTAGGGGAGAAGTTGAAACTGCCGCGCGGATTGGTGCCGCCCACCTGGAATTTCTCGGTATGTTCGATGTAGACGCCGGCCTTGACGCTGTGCGAGCCAAAGACCTTGGAGACGTTGTCTACAAAACTCATCACCGTGTTGTAGTTTTCATACGGGATGTTGCCAAAGGAGGCGACCGCCGGGTTTGCGTGGTTGCCGCCGAAGGTGAGGTTCGGCATGTAGTTCGTCTTGTCGATATAGCTCACGCCGGTAGTGGTATCGGGATACCACTGTCCCGGATTGCCGACTTTGGCCCGGTCGATCTGGGTTGGATCGGTCGGGTAGAAGTACAGCTTGTTCTTGCTTAGGCCAAAGATGAACTCGTTGACCAGGGTCGGTGTGATGCTCTTGGTGATGTGCACCACATGGCCTTTGCCCGGCTGCCCGAACGTGATGGGAGCGAGAAGGTAGTT
Organism: uncultured Acidobacteriia bacterium; assembly: GCA_903876865.1. Lineage (GTDB taxonomy): Bacteria > Acidobacteriota > Terriglobia > Bryobacterales > Bryobacteraceae > Solibacter. The sequence continues at coordinate 5,060 of CAIRBY010000088.1, read as the reverse complement.
GATGCTGCCGTTGACCCACACGCCATAAGGAACCTGCTGCTCGTCTTTGTCCTGCGCGTAACGCCAGTAGACCTGGAGGCTGGGCGTGATGTTGTAGTCGACGCGGACCATGTCTTCGCGCTTCGGGTAAGCGCCCGAGTAAGTGCTCTTGTAATTCGAGTTGTTGACGTTGGTCGGATCGACGTAGTTGGGCATCGGCAGGAAATTCAACATCGCCAGGCCCAGGGTGCTGAAGCGGGTCTTAGGAATGACGTTGCCGGGGAATTGCACGCCATTGTTGGTCGGATCCACGATCTTGATCTGTGTGCCGGAACCGGTGACGCTCTTGGAGAAATCGCCGGCGCGTTCCGCCGCGGTGGGCATCGTCGAAAGGCGCGTGCCATAGTCTTTTCGCTGTCCGGTGTATTCCTGGTTCCAGAAGAAGAAAAGCTTGTCGCGCTTGGAATTGAATTTACCCGGGAGGTAGATCGGACCGCCCACGGTGTAGCCGGTAATGCGGTAGCGGTAGGGCGCTTTGGCCACGTTGGTGCGATTGTTCCAGAACGAGTTGGCGTTGAGTTCCTCGTTGCGGTAGGTGTCGTAGGCGCTGATGTGGAAGTCCCGTCCGCCGCCGCGCGTGATCACAGTGATAACGCCGCCGCCGTTGCGGCCGTATTCGGCCTGGAAGTTGCTGGTGAGCACCTTCACTTCGGCGATCGAGTCCATATTGGGTTCGAATTGCAGGGTGTTGTTGGAGCCGGTATCGAGGTTGGTGATGCCATCCACCGCGTAGTTCTTGGCGTTCTCGCGGCTGCCGTTGATGAAAGTTCCGCGCAGGGAGTCCGGCGAGGTGGTTTCGCGGGCCTGCGACCCGTTATCCACGATGCCGGGGATGGTGGTCATATACGCAAACATATCGCGGCCTTTTACGGCCACGTTCTGCAGTTGCGTCATGGAGATGGTGCCGGCCTTTTCCGCGGTTGCCAGGTTGATCTGCGAGACTTCGCCAGTAACCTGAATAGACTCGGAGATGGCGCCGACTTCGAGAGTTAGGTTGCCGATGGTGCGGGTCTCGCCCGCGTCCACGGCAATTTCACGCACCACGAGTGCCTTGAAGCCCTTCGCCTTGACGGAAAGAGTATAAGCTCCGGCAGAGACGATATTAAAGACGCACTGCCCCTGTGAGTCGGATTTGGCCGACGCCACAGTGCTGGTGCTCTGGTTAGTAAGTGCGCAGTCGGCTTGCGGAACCGCGGAGCCGCTCATGTCCAGAATGTTCGCGCGGACGGAGCTCGACACGTTCTGTGCCAGCGCAACACTCATCGCGCACAAGAAAAGTACGCTGATTCGAAAGATCTTATTCACGAATACCCCCAATATCGCCGCAAACGCAGCTGATGCACGGAGTACAGACGAGGACTCCGTGCCAAAACGATATGGTCGCCTCTAAAAGAAGAACGAGGTCTTTTTCCCTGAAATCCAGTCTAGCGAGTCAAGAGTATCTCAATTGCATCCGCCGGACAATAGGGTCGGAGGTAAATTCGGAGGTGGATTCTACCTCGCAGAGGCTAAATTCGCGAGTCGTAGTAGGTGATCCGGGCTTTCAGGGTATCGGCGAACGAGGAGTTGTTCTGCCGCTGCGCCAATTCCAGCGCCTGGCGGGTCACTTGGGCCGCCTCGCGGAAACGGCCGGTCTCGGCGTAGGCGCCGCCCAGCATGTCGAGGATCACGGGATCCCGACCGCCGGTCAGGCTCACGGCCCGCTCGAACTGAAGAACTGTCTCCGGGAAGTGCCCGGCGGCGGCCAGAATCCGCCCCAGATTGAAGCGGTATTCGAAGGCTTCCGGGCTGGCGGCGACCGCCGCCCGCAGGTGGACGAGGGCCTCGTCGTAGCGACGCGCCAGCGCCAGGGCGAGGCCGAAGTTGGTGCGAGCTTCGGCATCCTCGGGCTTCTCCTCGACCGCGCCACGAAGGTGGGGTAGGGCCTCTTCGAGCTTTCCCTGTTGCGCCAGCACCGCGCCCAGATTGCTGCGCGCGCCGGTGGAAGCCGGGTTCAGGCGCAGGGCCTCGGTGAGGTTCGCCGCGGCGTCCCCGAGCTCGCCTCGACGGGCCAGCGCAATCCCCAGGTTGGTGTGGGCTTCGGCGTACTCCGGGTTCAATGCCAGGGCGGCGCGATACTCGGCGATCGCCGCATCCACGCTGCCGGAACCAAAAAGTGCGGCGCCCAGGTTGAAATGGTTGGCGGATTCTCTCGGGCTCATCTCCACGGCAAGGCGCCACTGCCCGATGGCCTCGACGAAGTTGCGCTGTCTCGCCAGGTCGGTCGCGGTGTCGATCACGCGATAGTAATCCGTCACGGGCGCGTCGATCTTCCTGAGCCCGTCGGGTGAAATGTTGACGAACTCAGGGATGTTGACGGCGCGGTTGGCGGCGGTGGAGTTCTCGATCAGAAGGGGCGGGGTGCTGTTGCCGTCTTCATCCAGGTGCGTCAGGTACATCTGCGTGTAGGGCGAACGGCTCTTCGAGGAAAAGACGAGCCAGCGGCCATTCGGAGAGAAGCTGTGCCACGAGTTCATCAGGGGAGTGTTGCAGTTCATGCGCCGCGCGACCCCGCCCGCCGCGGGGACGATATAGAGTTGGCTATCGGGCCGCATCAACTGCCCGTTACGGGCCTGCACGTAAACGATCCAGCGGCCATCCGGCGACACCTTGGGAAAGCTATTGCTCATGCCGTTGGCGGAGGCGCCGGCGATGGGCTCGGGCCGCCCGCCCTTGCCCCCGTTAAAAGGGATGCGATAGAGGTCGTAGCGGATCTGGGTCTCGGCCGGATCGTTGGCGAACGCAGCCAGGGTTCCGCCCGGCGGGTAGGCATCCCTGGCCGCGGCGCGCGCGAAGACCAGGTACTTTCCGTCCGGGCTCCAGACGGCATCGGTATGCACGAAGTTCGGGTCGTCGGCGCCCGGCAGCGGCTGCAGGCGTGCGGCGGCGCGGTCGTACCAGGCGAGGATGCCGCGGGTGGGGTAGAAGACCTGCAGAAAGCGGTAATCCTTGAAGTTGGCAACGTAGTAGTTGCGGACCAGATCCTGCGGGTTCCGGCGCCGCTGATAGTCCGACTGCGCCTCGCCGGGGTCGTTGATCGTGGTCACGACCTGCCGGCCGTCCGGCGATACCTGCGACATGAACCCGACGCGGAGTGCGCCGCCCAGTTTGCCGCGAAACGTGCTCCAGGCGACCACGTTTTCCTCCCGGATCGTCATCTCCGGTTCCACCGGCACGATCGCGTACAGGCCCTTGTCGTTGCGGGGCCCATCGACATCCATCCCCATGGTCTTGCCGTCGCCGGAAAAGGAGTGGCAGTTGGCGCAGCTGTGAATCCCGGTCATGACCACGCGGCTGGCCGGTTCGGCAACATTGCGCAGGCGCCACGCGATCAGGGGGACGGCGCGGGTTGCCAGTGGTTTGACTACGCCCTGCTCGGTTTCCGAGGGCATCAGCGGTACGTCGCGGTAAAAGATGGGGGCGCCGACGGGGTCTCGGGACGTGCGCAAGACCACCTGCCCGCGCGAGACGGACTCTCCATCGGGGCGGGTTCCGGTGAACGTAATGGTGGCGGGAGCCGCGGTGGAGTGCTGTTTCATGCTCTCCCACAGTTCGCTGCTCGGGCTCCAGGTATGTGCGGCTGCTTGCTCCGCAGTCAGTTGCGGCAGTTGATTGGTGGGGCCGATGGCGCGCGGGTCGATCTCCCCGACGCGCATGCGCTCCCCGCGCGATTTCAGGCGGATGGCGGGTGCGCCGCCGGAGAAGGCGATCTCAATGTTCCAGGCGATGGCGCCGGGCTCGCTATCCCGCCATAGGAAGGTGGGGGAGGCGAAATCGGGGGGGAAGAGCGAGCCGGGAAGCGGGTAATCGACGGTGATGGAGGCAGGCTGCTGCGGGACTCCCGCCACAACGGACAGGGCGAGCATCACCATCGCGCGGATCAGTTGCCGAACCAGGGAACGTCCCAATTACGGCCACGATAACACGCGGCGGGCAGGCCGGCGGCAGAGAATCCAGCCCGGTCAGCCGGTCTGCCCGATGGTCACAAACTGCCTGAGCCAGTCCAGCAGTTGCGCCGCCTTCGCGGGCGTATCCGCCTCCACTGCGAGGCGCAGCACCGGCTCGGTGCCGGAGAATCGCAGCAGTACCCAGTTGTCGTTTTCCAGGTAGAGCTTGGTCCCGTCCAGGTGTGAGATCCTCACCACCGGGAACGGGCCCACGTGACTGGTGGGCGTTTCACGCAGCTTGCGGGGCACCGCGATGCGCATTTCCGGCGTGGCGGGAAAGGCCTCTTCGGCATCGTACAATCTGCCCGTCAGGGCGTAGACCGTGTCTCGCAACTGGGAAATCTTCTTGCCCGTGCGCGCCAGCATCTCCACAATGAGCGCGGACGCGAAAATGCCGTCCTTGCCGAGAATGTGCCCCCGAATCGTCAGGCCGCCCGACGATTCGCCGCCGAGCACCGCATCCTGCTCCACCCTGCTGGAGACGATGTGCTTGAAGCCGACCGGCACCTCGTAGCACTCCTCGCCCAACCGGTGCGCCAGGCGGTCCAGCAGGTGAGACGTGGCGAGGTTGCGCACCACTCCGCCGCGCTCTCCGCGAATCTCGTGCATGTACCAATAGAGCAGCAGCAGGATGTCGTTGATGGAGATGTACTCGCCCAGTTCATCCACGATCGCGATGCGGTCGGCATCCCCATCCATGGCGAGGCCGATATCGTAGGCGCCATCGCGCATGCTCGTAGCGAGCAGTCGCAAGGCCTCCGGGCTGGGCGCGGGCGAGCGGCCGCCGAACAGGGGATTGTGGCGCTCGTGAATGAAGGTCACGCGGCAGCGCGCCTCGGTCAGCACCGTGCCTAACGTGAGTTGGCCCACACCGTACATCGGGTCCACAATCACCTTGAGCGCGGCATTGCGAATCGCGTCCAGATCGATCAGCGCCTCCACCGCGTCCACATACTGGTTGGTGAAGTCGCCCCATTCGACGATTCCCGCTTCCAGGGCCAGGTCCAGTTCCAGCTTGATGCAGTCGGCCTCCAC
>CAIRBY010000087.1 GCA_903876865.1 uncultured Acidobacteriia bacterium | reverse complement strand
TCCCCTCTTCGTTTTGAATCCGGTTCCACCCCTCATACTTTTGTCGCGCGCGGTGTAGGTTTCACGTCCGCCGGGCCGCGGTTCGAGCCCGGGATTCGCATGACGTTTCCGGGTGGGCGCATGCATTCCCCGGAGCCCGGTTCGTTCACGGGCCACGCCAGTTATTTCGAAGGCCGCGATCCCTCGAATTGGCGCACAGGGGTCGCGCAGTACGAATCGCTGCGGTACCGCGCGATTTACCCGGGCATCGATCTGGTGTTTCACCAGGGGGCGGGGAAGCTGGAGTATGATTTCCGCCTCGCAGCGCAGGCTTCCGCGGCGGCGATCCGGGTGCGGTTCCCGGGGGCGCGGAGGGTGGCGCTGGAGAATGGCGAGCTGGTGGTGGACCACCTGCGGCATCACCGGCCGGTAGCGTATCAGGAGACGGCAGCGGGGCGGCGGCAAGTTGTGGCGCGTTTCCGGCTGACGCACGGCGAGGCGGGCTTCGAAGTGGGCGAGTACGACCACGCCCTGCCGCTGGTGATCGACCCGGTGCTCACCTTTGCCACCTATGCGGGCGGGTCTGGCAGCGACACGGGCAATGCGATCGCGGTGGATGGGGCGGGCAATACCTTTTTGGCGGGCACTACCGATTCCACGGATTTCGCCCTGCTGAAGAACGCGAGCGGGACACGCGCCTACGTGGCGAGGCTGGACTCCACGGGATCGAGCTTCACGTCGATTGCGGTGCTCGGCGGGGCTACGATTGACGGCATGACGCTGGATTCGGCCGGCAATCCGGTGGTGACGGGCAGCATCAACAACGCGGCGCAATTCCCCGGGGCGTCGAGCGGCGCTTATCAGGCTGGGGCGACGGCATTCGTGGCGCGCTTCACGCAGGATGCGACGGGCCTGCATCTGGGGGCGGTCAGCACGTTCTCGGCGACGCCGGCGGCGGTGGCTCTGGACGGCACGGGCGCGGTCTATGTGACGGGGTCGGCGGGCACGTCATTTCAAGCCACTAAGGGGGTGTTGCAGGCGGCGAATTCGGGCAATACGTGCTTCGATCCGCTGGCCGGCAACGGTCCCTGCCCGGACGCGTTCGCGCTGAAGCTGAGCGCGGATCTGAAGAGCGCGGTGTACGCCACGTATCTGGGCGGAAAGAGCGAGGATGCGGGCCGCTCGATTGCGGTGAATGCGGCGGGCGAGGCTTACATCACGGGCGACACGGCGTCGGCGGATTTCCCGGTGACGCCGGGCGCGGCGCAAGCGACTTTCGGGGGCAGGATTGCGGGGGACACCGCGTACTATGGCGATGCGTTTGTCGCCAAGTTGGATGCGGCGGGCGCGCACCTGGTGTTCGCCACGTATCTGGGCGGGGCGCAGCCGGACATCGCGTATGGCATCGCTCTGGATGGCAGCGGCAATGCGTATGTGACGGGCAGTACGCAGTCGAGCGATTTTCCGGTCTCGGCGAGCGCGGTGCAGCGGAGATATGCGGGCGGCACGTCGCCGCTGGTGGGGGCAGACCCTTCGGGTGACGCGTTCGTTGCGAAATACTCGTCGAGCGGCGCGGTTCAGTGGGCCACATTTCTGGGCGGGAGGGGGCGCGATATCGCCGAGGCCATCGGCGTAGACTCGAGCGGCAGTGTGTATGTGACGGGGACGACGGAATCGAGTGATTTTCCCTTCACCACGGGCGCGATCGCGGGCTGCCGCACAGGCGGGCCGTGGGTCGCGGCACTGGACACGAACGGGGCGAAGCTGACGGCTGCTACGAGCATCACGGGCATGGGCTTCGACGAGCCGCACGCTCTGGCGCTGGATGCGAAGGGCGCGGTTTATGTAGCGGGAGATATAACGAGCGAAGTGTTTTTCTCCAGCCCGGCGGCGGCGCAGAAGAGTTTTGCGGGCGGCGATTTCGACGCGTTCGCGGTGAAGCTCGATCTGCTTGCGGCGACCAAGACCTATGTGGCGTGCGTGCTCAATGCGGCCAGTTTCCAGGCCGGGAATTTTGCCTTCTTCCCGATGGGGACGGTGGCGCCGGGAGAGATCGTCAGTCTCTTCGGCGGCAGTCTCGGGCCGGCGGCGGGGGTGGCGGCGCAGCCTGGGAGCAATGGCACCTATGCCACCACGCTGGGCGGTACGCAGGTGTTCTTCGACGGGATCGCCGCGCCGATGCTCTACGCAGGTGCGAATCAGATCAACGCGGTGGTGCCGTACGGCATTGGGAGCACGGTGACGAAGATGACGGTGCAGAACAGCGGCGCGAACGCCGGTCCGCTGCCGCTGCCGGTGGCGCCGACGGTGCGGGGATCTTCACCTATGACGGGTCGGGCATTCGCGGGGCGGCGATCATCAATCAGGATGGCACGCTGAATACGCCTTCCAATCCCGCGCCGGCGGGTACGATCATCGCGTTCTATGCCACGGGCGCGGGGGTGATGAAGCCGCCGATGGCGGATGGCTCGCTCGCGCCGCTGAGCGTGGATCAATCGAGCCCGGTGGGCGCGGTTTCGGCGCAGATTCTGGGCAATGACGCGAAGGTGCTGTATGCCGGCTCGGCGCCGGGGTATGTGGCCGGGTTGCTGCAGGTGAATGTGATGATTCCGGCCGATACGGTTTCGAAATGTTCGGCGCCGCTGACGCTGATGGTGGGGGGGCAGGGCAGTCAGTTCAACGTGACGGTGGCGGTGGTGAATGGGACGCCTGCGTGTAAGTAGGGGGGGGAAGGGAACTACAACGGCAAAGACAACGGCAAAGACAACAGCTTAGGTTAGAGGGACAGGCCGGGAGGCCTGTCCTACAAACACAAGACAGGACGGGGGGCCTGTCTTACGGGGCGGCAAAAGGGCGGGAGTTGGGTTACAGTTTGAATTCGATGCCCTGGGCGAGCGGGAGTTGCGTGGACCAGTTCATCGTATTGGTCTGGCGGCGCATGTAGGCCTTCCAGGCGTCGCTGCCGGATTCGCGGCCGCCGCCGGTGTCTTTTTCGCCGCCGAAAGCGCCGCCGATTTCGGCGCCGCTGGTGCCGATGTTGATGTTGGCGATGCCGCAATCGCTGCCGCGGTGGCTGAGAAAGGTCTCGGCGGCAATCAGATTGGTGGTGAACATGGCGGAAGAGAGTCCCTGCGGCACGTCGTTGTGCCAGTGGATGGCCTCATCGAGGGTATCGAATTCGACGAGGTAGAGGATCGGGGCGAAGATCTCTTCCTTGAGGATGGGCATGTCATGGTGGGCGCGCACGAGCGTGGGCTGCACGTAGCAGCCTTCGAGGGCATTGCCGCCGAAGAGGATCTCGCCGCCCTGTTCGCGCACGCGGCGCAGACCATCCACCATATCTTCCACGGCGCGGCGATTGATCAGCGGTCCCATGATGGTGTGTTCGTCGAGCGGATGGCCGATGCGCACCTGCCCGTAGGCGCGCACGAGCGCTTCGGTGATGCGGGGGGCGATGCCGCGTTGCAGGAAAAGGCGGCGGGTGGTGGTGCAGCGCTGGCCGGCGGTGCCGACGGCTCCGAAGAGCACGGCGCGGAGGACGAGGTCCGGGTTGGCGTCATCCATCACGACGATGCCATTGTTGCCGCCGAGTTCGAGGATGGAGTGGCCGAGGCGGTGCGCCACGACTTCGGAGACATGGCGGCCGACTTCAGTGGAGCCGGTGAAACTCACGAGCGGGATGCGCGGATCGCGGACCAGGGTTTCGGCGACAGGGCGGCTGGGTCCGATGATCAGATTGAAGACGCCCTTCAGCCCATGCCGGTCGAAGACGCGATTGACAATTTTCTGCACCGCGATGGCGAGGAGCGGCGTATCGGAGGAGGGGCGCCAGATCACGCAATCGCCGCAGACCGCCGCGATCATGGCATTCCACGCCCACACGGCGACGGGGAAATTGAAGGCGCTGATGACGCCCACGATGCCGAGCGGGTGCCACTGCTCGTACATGCGATGGCCGGGGCGCTCGCTATGCATGGTGAGGCCGTAGAGCTGGCGGGAGAGGCCGACGGCGAAATCCGCGATATCGATCATCTCCTGCACTTCGCCGAGGCCCTCGGCGAGGATCTTGCCCATTTCGAGCGAGACGAGAGCGCCGAGATCCTGTTTGTGGAGGCGGAGTTCGTTGCCGAGTTCGCGTACGATCTCGCCGCGTTTGGGCGCGGGGATCATGCGCCATTCGGCGAAGGCGGCTACTGCGTGCGCCATCACGGTTTCGTAGTCCTCGGCGCCGGCCATACGAATGCGCGCGAGGGGTTCGCCGCTGGCTGGGCTGTAGGAGATCAGTTCGCCGCCCGAAGGCTCGGCGATCCACTCGCCATAACAGGCGCCGGAGTTCACGGCTTCGATATGCAGGGTTTCCAGAAGTGCGGTGGCGATGGGCTTCGCGGTATTCACGCCTTTATTCTAGTCCCGCGACGCGGGGAGAGGCGGCGGGAAACGAAGGCAGTGCGGCTAAACGGCGATGGCGCTTCCGGTCTGAGCGTCCTGCCCAACCGGATGCACGCTTCGCGTGCGGGGCAGGAACCGAGGGAGTGCGCAGGTGTACTCGAGGTGGTCCGCCTCAAAGCGAACGAGGTAGGAATCCTGCGCTCCCGCGAGCGGGGAGAGGATGCTCCACCCGGCAATCAGCGTGCCGGGTGTGAGACGAACCTCTTCACGAGCTTCGGTCGCGAAGGCGGCAAGTGGTGCAATGATTTCCCGTTTCACCCGTTATTCCCGTTCAGTGGTGCGCGACAGCGACACTCACCCCTACTGCCTCGGTAGCCGGGTCTGAGATCCGGCCGTTGAGTATACCCAACGGTACTCTACCGTCCAGATTCCCGCCTAGTGTATCTTTCGGCCAATTCGCGTGGCGCGAAGGCGGCTACGAGAAAGTCTACAACTGATCTTCGTACTGTTCCACCGCGACCCGCACCAATTGCCCGCGCGTGCGCACTCCGGTCTTCTGGAACAGGCTCTGCAAGATCGCTTTGACGTAGCTTTCGGAGATCTGCAACTGCCAGGCGATTTCCTTATTGGAGAGGCCTTCGAGCACAAAGCGCAAGACCTTGCGCTGGCGCTCATTGAAGAGCGGCGGAGAGGCCTGTGGCGCCGAACCGGGTTCCTCGCCGATGGCGGCGAAAGAGGCATCGAGCCAGGTTCCGCCGGCGGCCACGGTCCGAATTCCCTGCGCCAGTTCGCTCAGTTCGCCGTGTTTGAGGAAGATGCCGTTCACGCCCTGGCGCAAGAGGCGGCGCGCTTCGGTATCGCTGACCCACGCCGTGACCACCAGGACCCGCCCTTCGTAGCCGCTTTGCCGCGCCGCGGGCAGGAACTGCGACGCCCGTTCCACGCCCAGATCGTGATCGAGCAGCACGAGGTCGAAGGTCTGCTGCGAAAGCATCGGCAGGGCTTCGCGGATGCTGGCGCACTGTTCGATGCGCAGGCCCGGATCGAGCGCGAGCACCTGGGCCACACTCTGGCGGAACAGGGCATGATCATCGATCAGCAGTATGTGGAGCACTCCGGCCGGGATGGTGATGGTGGAACTCATTCCTCACTCACATTCTCCACCGGCCAGAGCTCCACTGTAAAGCAACTGCCGGGGCCTTCGGGATCGTAACGCAGACCGCCGCCATGAGCGCGGAGGATGGCGCGTGAGATGTAGAGACCCAGTCCCACGGCGCGGGCGCCGGCCTGAAAGGGCCGGAACAACTCATCGGGTTGGGCCACACCCGGACCCGAATCGCGAAAACGGACGGTGACCAGATCGCTTTCCACGGCGGTAGAGATGCGCACTTCGCGCACCGGGCAGCCTTCCAACGCCTGGATGCTATTGCGGGCCAGATTAACCAGCACCTGGAGCAGGCCGTGATGATCCGCGTGTACCAGCGGCAGGTGCTCTCCCACTTCCCACAAGAGCGTGATGCCGACTTCACGCAAGCCTGGTTCGATGACGATGCGCGCTTCATCGAGCGCGGTGCCCAGATCCGCCACCACCGCCTCACGGTCCGACGCGGCGCGCAGGCCGGAGGAGGCGATTTTCTCCAGACCGCGAATCAGCGTGCCCAGCACGTGATACTGATCGCTACGTTCCACCGCGCACTCCGCCGCAAGCAGGGCATGGGCGGCGGACGCGGCCGAGGCGAGGTTGCGGATCTCGTGAGAGATGGCGCCGATTAGGACGCGGGAGGTCGCCATCATGGAATCGAAGCCCGCGCCTTCCCGGTCGCGCAGATTCTCGCTGGCGTCCCAGACCACAGCCGCCAAGCCAGGGCCGGCGGAGGTGTGGTAGGTGCTCAGCCATACGTGGGCGAGGAAGACTTCTCCATTGCGCCGGAGCGCTTTGCATTCCACATTGGTGCGCAGATTGGCCGAGCCGCTGGCGCTCTTCAACATGCGTTGCAGGATCGGCAGGTTTGGCCCCACATCGATGCCCTGCATATTGCCATCGTCAAAGCCGAAGAGTTCGCGCGCCGATTCGTTGGCCAGGGCGACGCGGCCGCGGTGATCGAGGGTCAGGATGGCGAGCGGGCTGGTTTCGATGAGGATGCGGACCTGCTGTTCGGCATCGTGGCGGAGGCGGATCTGCTCTTCGCGTTCGGCCAGGTGCACCACCAGCAGGCGCCGGCGCTGGTTCAGGGTGGTGAAAAACAGGCCGGTCATGGCATAGCCTGCAACCGCGACCAGCAACCGTTCCCCGCCTCCGGGCGCGGTGCGGATCGGGTCGAAGGCTTCCCGCAGGACGCCGCAAATCGCGGCCAGCAAGAAGATCTGCCAGCCGTTGAGCGCGGCGGCAGCGACTAGGATGGGGAAGAGGTAGAGGAAGCCGATGGAACTCTGCGGCGTCACCGAATCCACCCAGGCGATGGTCGCAATCAGCAGAGCGGCCAGCACGCAGACAGTGAGGCGGTGCGATTCCGAGTAGGCGAGAAACCTCTCCAGCCGGTTCATGGGCGCGTTCCTAATTGCAGTCACGGTTTCCGATCCACGGGTGTCCGATCCACGGGTGTCCGATCCACGGTTATGCCATTCACGGTTATGCCATTCACGGTTGTACCATCGTAGCGTGCGGACCAGTGGAGGGCGGAGGCGGGGATGGCTGGGCAGGGGAGTGCGCGCCGTGCTGCTTTTCACGGTGGTGCTGCTGGGAGGCTTCTACCTTTTCTGCGTGGCGGCCCTGTGCGCCATGCGCTGGGCCGATCCGCCCACCACGGGCGTGCAACTGCAGCGCCGCTACCAGGCCTGGTCGCAGCACAAGGCCTATACGCGCCGCGCGCAATGGGTGCCGCTGGCGCAGATGGCGCCGGATTTGCAGCACGCCGTGATCTCCGCCGAAGACGGGCGCTTCTTTCAGCACCATGGCATCGATTGGAAGGAAGTGCAGATCGTGGTGGACAAGGATCTGGAAGAGGGCAAGCTGGGGCGGGGTGGCTCGACGATCACGCAACAACTGGTAAAGAACCTCTTCTTCACCACCAGCCGCAGCGTCCTGCGCAAAGGGATTGAGTTCACGCTGGCGCCCGCCGCCGAATGGGTGCTGCCGAAGAAGCGGATTCTCGAACTCTACCTGAACGTGATCGAATGGGGGCCCGGTGTTTATGGCGCGGAGGCGGCGGCGCGCTACTGGTACAACGTGCCCGCGGCGAAGATCGACCGGGAGCAGGCCGCGCG
>CAIRBY010000086.1 GCA_903876865.1 uncultured Acidobacteriia bacterium | reverse complement strand
GCCAGAGCCCACGCCCGCGCTCCCGCGCACGCCGCTGTCTGGGGACGATCCCACACCCGCCCCTGCGAAACCGAAGCGGAGTGCGGTTTCGGTACAGCACCTCTCCGCACAGTCCGCGCGCGCCGTCGCGCCACACTCCGCGGATACCGTAGCGCCCACGCCGGCAACCCAGCTTCCCGTCATCCCGGCCCCGGCTCTTTCGGCGACTTCCACCGGACCGCTCCCCTCGCCATTGCCGGCGCTGTCCTCAAAAGCTTCGACCACTCCGCTGAAGCCCGCCACACCGCCTGAAATCACCTCGCAACCCGAGCCACCAGCCACGCCGAAACTCGTGCCGCTGAAAAGCCTGCCGGACGCCGGATCGGTATCCAGATCCGCACCCGCCCCAGGTAATGAGATCTCGCCATCGAAACCCGCCGCAACTCACCCGGATTCAACTCACCCGGATTCAACTCATCCGGATTCAACTCATCCGGATTCAACTCATCCGGATTCAACTCATCCGGATTCAACTCATCCGGACACAGTTCACCCGGATGCAGTTCACGCGGATGTAGTTCTCCCGGATGCAAAACCACGGACGCCTTCGCTCGCTCTCGTTACGGCTGCTCGTGTGCCGGAGAATCCGGCCTCACGCCCATCCGGGATCCCAAACCAGACCCTGACCCAGGCCCCGGCTGAGCCCTCTACCACCGAGGGAACACCGCCTCGCGCTGTCACCGCAGCGTTCTCTCTCCAAGCAACCCAGCCGCAACCGGTCGAGCCGAAGCGCCCGCCCGCCCTCGATATGCCGCTGCCGGAAGTTGCACCCGTACTCCCCGCTCCCGCGGCCTCAACCGCTCGGCTCGCCGCGAACGCGCCCGCGCCGGTGCCCGCGCCCACAATGTCCGCTTTGCCGCATCCGGACCGGTTCACGCGCCCCTCCCGCACCGCCCAGGCCCTCGTAGTAACTGGAACACCCGCCCCGTCCTCCCTCTCCCGCCGGTTGGATTCCTCCGCGGCGGTTGCCAGCCCGAATCCCTCGCAGACCGCCACCACCAATCCCGTCCCCGCAACCCCAGACTCCCTCGGGCGTCCGTCGGTCAACCCAAACCCGCGTGCCACCACCGCGGCGACAACTTACCCAGCAGCCGCATTGCCGAAAGCTCCGCGAGGCATACTGCAAGAGGTACTCGCACTCCACGGTCAGGTGCCGGCGAACGTGGAGATGGTGCCCCAAACCAGGTCCACCCAGTCCGACGCCACCACAAGCAGTCCAGGCACCCCGACGCAGCCGCAGCCAAGGCCCGCACCCGAACCCACACTCCCGGCCGCACCCAGCCTCGCGCCCGTGATCTCGCAGCCGCAGGCCGCCACTCCCACCGGACTCGCAGCCCCGTCTCCGTCGGCCAAAGGCGCTGCCATCCGCATCCTCTCCACCCACTCCGCGGACCGCGACCCCGTCGCCTTCTCCATGCGGCTGCAGGACACGGAGAGCACACCCGCTTCCGCCGGCACGGCAGCCCTCGAAACGACCGCTCCCGGCACGGAGCCGAAAATCGCCGCCGCCAGCACTCCGGCGCCACCACCCGATCCCGCTCCGGCGCCCAAGGCCGCCGCCGCGTCCCGCGCGCCCGCCGCACCAGAGGTGACGACTGCGGAGAACCCGCCGGCACCTCCCCAGGCGGCCGATCCGCACACGGCGTCTTCGCTGCGCGATCAGGCGCCCCCCGATCGGCCGCGCCGCTCCGAACCGGAACCCGCCGACCGCCTCGCGACACCCGCTCCGGCAGCCGCAGAGGCGCCCGGAATGCGGACTGCGGCTCACTCTACCGAATTCGCGCCGGCGCCTCCCCCAGCCCCGCCTGACCGCGCCGCCGCCAAGGCAGAACCCGCAACTCACACGGCCGCTCCCCCCGAACTCAAGCCGGAGGCCCCCAAGACCCTCCCCGCCCACGACATCAAACTCGAAGTATCCGCCGCCGATGGCCGTTCCGATAGCCGCGTCGAGGTCCGTCTCAGCGAGCGCGGCGGTGAAGTGAAGGTTGCCGTGCGCACCGCCGATGGCGGACTGGCGTCCTCGTTGCGCGACAACCTGCCCGCGCTGGCTTCGAAACTCTCCGACAGCGGCTTCAAGACCGACACCTGGCGCCAGGGCGCAGCCTCCGGCGAATGGCTCCGCCACACCACCGAAACCGCCGCGGGAAACTCCGCCCAGGATTCCGACCCTCAGTCCCGCCAGCAGGACCAGGGACAGCAACAGCAGCAGGATCCAGACGAGCGCCGCACAAAAAGTTCTCAGCAGTCCAACCAGCAAGACCAGAAAGGAAGAGATTTCGCATGGCTCATGTCAACCCTTCGATAAGAATCGCACCCCGCGCGATGTACACGCCGGCGCCGGTCAAACGCACCTCCGATGCGTCGCCCGGAACCACTGCATCGTCCGCCTCAACCAGCTTCAAGAGTGTGCTGACGACGCCCGCCAGCACCACCACAACCGCTACCGTTCCAGCCGCCTCCACTTCTCCGTCCGGCGGCATCGGCACCATGTCGCCTTGGCCGCCCCTCAGCATTTCGCCCACCCCGACTCCCTCCAGCGTGCCCATGGCGCCCACCGCCCAGAGCCTCTTTGGACAGAACCCCTGGGTGGCCAATCCCGGCGGCAACGGCCCCGGCGGCAGCTATAATTACAACCCCATTTACTTCGCCACCCCCCAGACTGCCGCCAAAGTGGCGCAGATGCTGGGAGGCACCGTGTTGACGGAGAACGCCATCACCCCGAACGGCCCCTTCGTACAGAATCAGCCCAACCAGATGGTGCAACTGGCCAACGGCCGCGTGGTCAATGCGGGCCTCATCGCCGACATGTACAACCACGGGTACACACAGCAGATGGTGGACGGGATGATCGCCGGAGAAGTCAGCGGCAACCTCGTCTAAGCCCCACCAGGGAACTCAGCATGATCTCATCCATCTCACAGGCCGATTCCACTCTCCCCTCCTCGAAGACCGCGTCTTCCTCGGGGGCCGCCACCTCCGGCGCATCCACAAGCCCGGGCGCCACCACCGTCACCAAGAATATGTTCCTGCAACTGCTAGTCGCGCAGATGAAGAACCAGGATCCTCTCAATCCCACCGATAGTGTCCAGTTCCTCACCCAGCTCGCGCAGTTCCAGACGCTCGAACAGTCCATGAACATGGGCTCCGATCTCACCGCAATCCGCACCGACCTCGATTCCCTGGTGAACGCCGCCGGCGCCACGACTGGGGTCACGACTGGGACCACGACCGGCACCACGACCGGCACCACTACATCCACCAACGGCACTACCAAGACCACCAACTAAGAGGAGACACCCATGTTCACATCGTTTTCTACCGCGCTATCCGCTCTTGATGCCACCTCCACCGCCATCGATGTCGTCGGCAACAATCTGGCCAACCTCAACACGCCGGGGTTCAAGGACAGCACCACCTACTTTCGGGATCTGGTGACGGAATCGCTGGGCGCCGGCCTCGGCGAAACCCAGGTGGGTTTCGGTACCGGAATCCCCATCACCATGCGCCAGTTTACCCAGGGCGCGATCCAATCCAGCTCCGGAATTCTCGATGCCGCAATCGCCGGCGATGGCTTCTTCGTCGTCAACAACACCCAGGGGAATCAACTCTACACCCGTGCCGGCAGCTTCCAGGTGGATAACACCGGAACCCTGCGCACCAACACCGGCGAAGCCGTGCAGGGCTGGACCACCATGGACGCCTCCGGGAAGATCGACACCAACACCGCCATCGGCAATATTGTGGTCCCGGTCGGCGGAGTCAAGCAGCCCGTGGCCACCACCAAGATGACGCTGGATTTCAACCTCAACTCCGCCGCCACCGCCGATTCCAGCTCCTCCTACGCCGAGACCATCAAGGTCTATGACACGCTCGGCACCAGCCACACCCTGACCATCAACTTCCAGAAGACCGGCGCCAATCAGTGGTCCTACGCCACCACCATCCCGGGCGAAGACATCAGCGGTGGCACGGCCGGAACGCCTTCCGCAATCTCCGGCGCATCCGGGACCCTGACCTTCGATGCCAACGGCCAGTTGACCTCACCCGCCAACGGCTCTCCCATCCCGATTGCCATCACCGGCCTCGCCGATGGCTCCAGCGACATGTCCCTCAGCTGGAATCCCTACACCCCGGCCGGCGCCGGGCGCATCACCCAGTTTGGCCAGCCCTCGGCGCCGGAAGCCAGTTCCCAGGATGGCTCGCCCGCCTCGCAGTTGACCCGCGTCGGCCTCGCCAACGGCGGAGAACTGCTGGCGCAGTATTCCGATGGCACCCAGATCGTCGTCGGCCAGGTCGCCATGGCCAACATACGCAACCCCGAATCGCTGATCGCCATGGGCAACAACAACTACGAAGCCAGCGCGCTCACCGCATCCCCGGCCATCGGCCTGCCCAACACCGGCGGGCGCGGCGATATCCAGGGCGGCGCCATCGAATCCTCCACCGTGGATATCGCGCAGGAGTTCACCAACCTGATCGTGCTGGAGCGTGGCTACCAGGCCAACTCGCGCGTGGTCACCACCGCCGACCAACTCAGCCAGGAAACCATCAACCTGATCCACTAAATGGAATCAACGCTTCCGGCCGCGGGCACCGCCAGAATCAGGACCGAACCCGGGCAGAATTACGGCAGAACTAGGAGGAAGACCCTAAACTTTTTCCGCGGAACTGCCGATTACATTCGGGAAGAAGATGACGCCTCAGGAAGAAATCGCTCCGCTGGGCGATGTGCCGGTCGATATCGAAGTCGAACTCGACCGGCGCGTCATGACCACGCGCGAAGTGCTGCAGCTCGAAGAGGGCTGTGTGATCGGCACCTCGCGTAGCGCGGGCGAGAACATCGATATCTATATCGGGGGCGTACTCTGCGGCTCGGGGGAAATTGTCGTGATCGAGAACACGCTCGGCGTGCGCATCACGGACTTCCGGGACGACATCTGACTCTCGAGGAACCGGATGGAAGTGCTCCAAC
Source organism: uncultured Acidobacteriia bacterium (assembly GCA_903876865.1). Taxonomy (GTDB): domain Bacteria; phylum Acidobacteriota; class Terriglobia; order Bryobacterales; family Bryobacteraceae; genus Solibacter. The sequence continues at coordinate 1,117 of CAIRBY010000086.1, read as the reverse complement.
AAATCGCGGCCGCCGGGCTGGTCCTGCTGCTGCTCGCCTCCAGTCTCTGGCTGTTGCGCCGCCGCGGCCTGGCAGGCCTCACGCTTCGCCCCAACTCCGGCCCCCGGCGGCTGCACTGCCTGGAACGGCTGCCGCTCAGCCCCCAGCTTTCCCTCCATCTGGTCCGCGTGGGAGAGACGGAACTGCTGCTCGCCTCCTCGCCTTCCGGTTGTGTGCTGCTCGAACGCATCCCTCGCCTGCCGGAGAATTTGCCGCGATGAGGCCGCTCCCGCTCGTCCTCCTCTTCGCCGCGACCCGCTCCGCCCTCGCGGCGGCGGCCGAACCCTTCTCCCTGCTGGGCATCGCCGCCGGCAAGAATGGCGCCTCCCTCAGCGTGCCCCTGCAGATTGTCATTCTGCTGACGCTGATGACGCTGCTGCCAGCCGCGGTGATGTCCATCACGCCCTTCCTGCGCATCACCATCGTGCTCCACTTCCTGCGCCAGGCCCTCGGCACACAGTCCACGCCCTCCAATCAGGTGCTGCTCGGGCTCTCCCTGTTTCTTTCCCTCCTCGTGATGCAACCGGTAGCTGCGGACATGTACCACCAGGGTTGGGAACCGCTGGAGAACGGCAGGCTCACGCCCGCCCAGGCCCTCGAACAGGGCTCCCTACCCCTGCATCACTTCCTTGCGCGCTTCGCCCGCGAAAAAGACATCCGCCTCTTCATCGAGATCTCGCACGCCACTCCGCCGCGCACTCCTGCCGATCTCGAAATGAAGATCCTGATTCCCGCGTACATCCTCTCCGAACTCAAGACCGGCTTCCAGATCGGAGCCGTCCTCTTTCTGCCGTTCCTGATCATCGATCTGGTGGTGGCTTCGGTCACCCTCTCGATCGGCATGATGCAGTTGCCGCCCGTGATGATCTCCGCGCCCTTCAAGATCCTGCTCTTCGTTCTCGTCGATGGCTGGAATCTGGTGATCGGCTCGCTGATGAAGAGCTTCTATTCATGACACCCGAAACCGTCGTACAACTCGTCCGCCAGACCCTGCTGGCTGCCTTCTGGCTGGCAGCGCCACTGCTGGTGATCGGCTTCATCGCCGGCATCGTCATCAGCCTGGTGCAGATTGCGACCT
>CAIRBY010000085.1 GCA_903876865.1 uncultured Acidobacteriia bacterium | reverse complement strand
CGATGTATCCAAGGGGCACCTGGCGCTCTCCGGGATCGTGATGCGTTCGGATCCGCCGGCGCCGAAGGCGACGCCACCGGTTCCGGGCGGCAGCGGGGCGACGGCTGCGGGCGCCGCGGTGGCGCCGGGCGCGACTCCGCCGCCCAACGACCATGCGGAAGGGCAGCAGGCGGAGGCGGACCCGCTGGGCGCTCCCGCGGTGCGCATTTTCAAGCCGGGCGCGGCGATCTCTTACGGCTATCAGATCCTGAACGCCGAAGCCGGGGCGGACCATAAGGCGTCGATCGAGGTGTATACCAGGCTTTTCCGGGAGGGAGAGCTGATCTACACCGGCAAACCGATGCCGATGCCGTTATCGGGGCAAGACGATCCGAAACGGCTGGTGGGCGGCGGACGGATGCAATTGGGCGGGAAGATGCTGCCCGGCGATTATGTGTTGCAGGTGATTGTCACGGACAAACGGGCCAAGGAAAAGTACCAGGTGGCGACGCAGTCCATGGATTTCGTGATCCAGGCTGCCCAGTAAGGGGCTGACGGGAAGCGAGACGCCACAAAGCGGCCCCTTTAAACCGAATTACGCAGAATCATAGGGATAAATGGGGTCTTGAATCCTTTTTGCTGCGTGGCGCGTCGAAGAAATAGCAATGGAATTGAGTTGCGTACAGCCGGGAATACATTTTAAGATAACGGAGTAGCCTTACTCCGATATTCCCGGGGAGCCTCGCATGATTTATTCTCGTTCGTCTGAGTACGCAATTCGAGCTTTTGTCCACCTGGCGCAGGTGCAAGAAGGCAAGTACGCCATGGTGAAGAACATCGCAGAGCAGGAAGATATACCAGCTCACTTCCTGGCTAAGATTCTGCAACAGCTGGCCCGCAAGGGCCTGTTGCGTTCGAGCAAGGGCCCGACGGGCGGCTTCGCGCTGCGGGTGGATCCTGGCGAGATCCGGCTGTTGGATATTGTGGAAGCGCTGGACGGCTTAGCCCCGTACCATCAGTGCGCCAGCGGTCTGAGCGAATGCTCGGACGATATGCCGTGCTCCATGCACGATAGCTGGGGGGCCTTACGTTCGCGTATCATGGATTATTTGGGGAAGAACACGATCGCCGACCTGGCGAAGGCGCTGGAGCTGAAGAAGAAGAATCTGGCTCAGGCGAAGAAACCGAAAGCCAAGAAGACGGTCGCCGCAAAACGAGCTTAAACATCTGTAACTCTAAGTAATCCGGAGGCAAAATGGGACATTCCGTCCTCGTTCCCATGGTGGTCGAACAGACCTCGCGTGGGGAAAGAGCATACGACATCTATTCCCGGTTGTTGAAAGAGAACATCATCTTTCTGGGCACGCCGATTGACGATCAGGTGGCCAATCTGATCATTGCCCAGCTTCTGTTCCTGGAAGCCGAAGATCCGGAAAAGGACATCTCCATCTACATCAATTCGCCGGGCGGTTCGATTACGGCCGGACTGGCGATTCTGGATACGATGGCGTTCATCCGCCCCGACATCGTCACGATCTGCGTGGGTCAGGCGGCCTCCATGGCGGCCGTACTGCTGGCCAAGGGCGCCAAGGGCAAGCGCTTCAGCCTGCCGAATTCGCGCATCATGATCCACCAGCCTTCCATGCAGGGTCTGGCGGGACAGGCAGCGGATATCGACATCTACGCTCGTGAAATCCTGCGCATGCGGGAGATTCTCAACGGAATGCTGGCGAGTGCGACCGGCCAACCGGTGGAGCGCGTAGCCAAGGACGTGGACCGCGATTACATCATGGAACCCGACCAGGCCGTGACCTATGGCATGATCGACCGGGTGATCACCAGCCGCGATCTGGCGCCGGTTGCCCTCAAAGGCTAAAGAATTTACATCGTGATAGACTGGGCGGGGCTTCGTGCCCCGCCCTTTTCTATTTTATGAAGACACTGTTCCCCGCCCTGCTCCTCACCCTCTCCGCCCTGGTGCCCGCCGAGGCCCAAGACGGTCCTCTCACCCTCTGGTACAACAAGCCGGCCGTGCTCTGGACCGATGCCCTGCCGGTTGGCAACGGGCGTATGGGAGCCATGATCTATGGCAATCCCGGCCATGAGAAGATTCAGTTCAACGAGCACACGGTCTGGACGGGCGGTCCATACGACTACTCGCACAAAGGCGCGGCCAAATCGCTGCCGAAGATCCGCGAACTGTTGTGGGCGGGCAAGCAGAAAGAGGCCGAGGATCTGGCGATGCAGGAGTTCATGAGCGAACCGCTGCACCAGCAGGCATACCAGGCATTTGGCGATCTGCTGCTGGAATTCCCGGCCGGCGAAGTGACGGGCTACCGCCGGTGGCTGGATCTCGGCAGCGGGATCGCGGGCGTGGAGTATACGCAGGGGGGCGTGACCTACCGGCGCGAGATTTTTGCCAGCGAGCGGCCCTCGGTGATCCTGGTACGGCTCACCGCGAGCAAACCGGGCAGCCTGACCTTCGAGACGACGCTGCAGAGCGCCCACGAAGGCTCCAGCGTGGTTGTCAGGCCCACGGGCGAAATCGCGATGGCGGGCGGGGTGAGGGATGGGGCGATCCGCTTCGAAGCGCGGATGGAAGTCAGCACGACGGGAGGCAAGCGCACGGCGAAGGACGGCAAACTCAGCATCGCCGGGGCCGATTCCGCCACGCTGGCGCTGACGGGCGCGACCAATTTCAAGACCTACCAGGATGTATCGGCAGACCCGAAGGCGCGCAACGACGCGGAATTCGCCGCCTATCAGGGCAAGAGCTTCGACACGCTGCGGAGCGAGTACAGCAAGCGGCATCTGGCGGAAATGGGGAGCGTGAATCTGGAGCTTGGATCAACGGCCACGGCCAAACTTCCCACCGACGAACGGATCGCCGCCTTCGCCACCGGCAACGACCCGGCGCTGGTGACGCTGCTCTTCCAATACGGCCGCTATCTGATGATCGGCTCCAGCCAGAACGGCGGACAGCCGGCGAACCTGCAGGGCCTGTGGAACGATTCCAACAAGCCCGCGTGGGACAGCAAGTACACCGACAACATCAACACCGAAATGAACTACTGGCCGGTGGAAGAGACGAACCTCTCTTCGCACCAACTGCCGCTCTTCGACGCCATGAAGGACCTGGCCAAAGCCGGCGCGGTCACGGCGAAGGAGCAGTACGGCGCGCGCGGCTGGGTGCTGCATCACAACTTCGACCTGTGGCGCGGCACGGCGCCGATCAACGCCAGCAATCACGGCATCTGGCAGACGGGCGGCGCCTGGCTCTCCACGCACCTGTGGGAACATTACCTGTTCACGGGCGACCGCAAGTTCCTGGCCGAGACCGCGTATCCGCTGATGAAGGGCGCGGCGCTCTTCTTCGTGGACGCTCTGGTGAAGGATCCCAAGACCGGTTTCCTCTACACCGGACCGAGCAACTCGCCCGAGCAGGGCGGGCTGGTGATGGGTCCGACGATGGATCGGGAGATCGTGCGCACGCTGTTCGGCGAGACCATCTCCGCCGCCAAGGCACTGGGGACGGACGGTGATTTTGCGGCGCAGCTGGAGGCGATGCGGGGGAAGATCGCGCCGCTACAGATCGGCAAGTTCGGACAGTTGCAGGAGTGGATGGAAGACACGGACGACCCCAAGAATCAGCATCGCCACGTGTCGCACCTGTGGGCTGTGTATCCCGGGAGCGAGATTACGCCCTACGGCACGCCCGACCTTTTCAAAGCCGCGCGGCAATCGCTGCTTTTCCGCGGCGATACGGCGACGGGCTGGAGCATGGGCTGGAAGGTGAACCTGTGGGCGCGCTTCCTCGATGGCGACCACGCATACAAAATCTTACAAAATCTGCTTTCGCCGGCCGCCGATAAAGCACCGGGCATTGCAAGCAAACCGGGAGTGTTCAAGAACCTGTTCGACGCGCATCCGCCGTTCCAGATCGATGGCAACTTCGGGGCTACGGCGGGCATCACGGAAATGCTGTTGCAGAGCCAGGATCCCTATGGCACGCCGACCAGCCGAAGCCCTGTACAAGCGGGCGATAGCGGCTTCCTGCACCTGCTCCCTGCCCTGCCCTCGGCACTTGCCACGGGGAAGGTCAGCGGGCTGGTAGGGCGCGGCGGCTTCCAGATTGCGATGGAGTGGAAGGACGGCAAACTGGTGAAGGCGACGATCGTCGCCAAGCAGACCAAGCCGCTCAAGATCCGCTACGACGGGCGGGAAATCAGCATTGCGGCGCAGGCGGGGAAGAGCTACGTGGTGGGACCGGATCTGAAGGTGATGTAGGACAGGCATTCTCGATCTTGTGAGGATAGACGGGGAGGGACAGGCCGGGAGAGCCTCTCCTACGGTGCCGCGTGATAGAATCACCGCGAAGAGGAGTTTCGCAGTGACAGATCCCAAAACTCGAAGATTTTTTCTCGGCGCCATCACGGCTGCCGCCGCCACCCGCGTCTGGGGCGCGAATGACAAGATCAATATCGGCATCGTGGGCCTTGGGGGCCGCGGTACCGCGCATCTGAATACGTATTCCCGCCTGACTGAGTCGCGGGTCGCGGGGTTGTGCGACGTGAATCAGGCTGCGCGGGAGAAGTCACAGGCCACGCTGCTGAGAAACACTTCGGAGAAGGCCAAGGAATTCGAGGATATGCGGCAGATGTTCGCCGATCCCTCGATCGACGCGGTTTCGATTGCGACACCGAACCACTGGCACGCGCTTTCCGCGATCTGGGCGATGAAGGCAGGCAAGGATGTCTACGGTGAAAAGCCGGCCTGCTACAACATCTACGAAGGCCAGCGCATGCTCGCCGTGCAGAAGGAAACCAAGAAGCTGATGCAGGTGGGTTCCCAGCACCGCAGCACGCCGTTCAAGATGAAGGCGATCGCGGCCATGCAACAGGGCCTGATCGGGAATATCTATATGGCGAAGGGCCTGTGCTTTAAGCGGCGCCCCTCGATTGGTCACACGCCCGACGCCCCGACGCCTCCGGGTTTGAACTGGGATCTGTTCCTTGGCCCGGCGCCGATGCGGGCCTTCAACCAGAAGCGGTTTGCGTATTACTGGCACTGGTTCTGGGACACCGGCAACGGCGACATCGGCAACCAGGGCGTGCACGAGATGGGCATTGCGCGCTGGGGACTGGGCGATCCCGAGTGGCCGAAATCCGCGGTTGCCTTCGGCGGCAAGCTCGGCATTGACGATGACACGGAAACGCCGAACATGCTGACCGCCGGGTTCAACTACGGCGACCGGCAACTCATGTTTGAAGTACGCGGCAACATCACCAACGGCGAAGGCACCAAGCAGGGCCGTGTGGTTACGGCGGGTCCGGGCACGGCGCCTCCCGCAGGAGCAGCGGGCCGGGGAGCAGCACCGGCGGCCGCGCCTCCCAACGCTCCCGCGCCGACGCAGGTTGGCCCGGCCAGCAGTCCGCTGAACGTGGCGGTGGGCGATCTCTTCTACGGCACGGAGGGCTGGGCCGCGATGAGCGACACGGGCTTCCAGGCGTACAAAGGCGAGAGCAGCGAGCTGATCATGGAAGAGCGTCCCGAGCGCGGACAGCCGGGCGGCGACGCCACCGGGCTGCATATGCAGAACTTCCTGGCGGCGTGCCGTTCGCGCAACGAGAAAGAGCTACACGATCCTCTCTCTAACGCCGTGCTCAGCGCCGATCTCTGCCACATGGCCAACATCAGCTACCGGGTTGGGCGCAAGCTCAATCTCGAAGCCGGGCCGAAATTCACGGGCGACGCCGAAGCCACCAAGATGCTGAGCCGTCCCGTGTACCGCAAGCCTTACGAAGTATGAAGCTACATGAAATCGCCGCCGCCCTGGGATGCAAATTGCAGGGCGACGGTGAAATCGAGATTCGCGGAGTGGCCGGCATGGAGCATGCTTCCGCCGGCCATCTCACGTTTCTGGCCAACCCCAAGTACGCTCCCAAGGTAAAGCACACGCAGGCGAGCGCGATTCTGGTGGCGGAAGCCGTGGCAGGGCTGCCGATTGCGAGCCTGGTCTCGGAGAATCCGTATCTGGATTTCGCGCGCGCGCTGGCGCTGTTCTACCAGCCGCCGCGTCCGCCGGCGGGCATTCATCCGATGGCGAGCGTGGCTGCGACGGCGCAGGTCGGCGAAGGCTGCTCGATCGGCGCGTTCGCCGCAATCGGCGAGCACGTGCGCATCGGCAGAAACGCCGTGATTCATCCGCACGTGGTGTTGTACGAAGGCGTGGAGATCGGCGACGATTTTCTGGCGCACTCCCATGTCAGCGTGCGCGAGTTCTGCAGGATTGGCAACCGGGTGACGCTGCAGAACGGCGTCGTCGTAGGCGGCGATGGCTTCGGCTTTGCCAAACGTAGCGACGGCACGCAGTTCAAGATCGTGCAATCCGGCATCACGATCGTGGAAGACGATGTGGAGATTCAGACGCTGACTTCGATTGACCGCGCGACGGTGGGCGAAACGCGGATCAAGCGCGGCGCCAAGATCGACAGCCTGGTGCAGGTGGGCCACGCCTGCACGGTGGGTGAGGACAACATCATCTGCGCCCAAACGGGACTGGCGGGCAGCACGGTGCTGGAACGGAATGTGGTACTGGCCGGGCAGGTGGGGTCGAGCGGACACCTGACGGTGCATGAAGGCGCGGTGGTGTACGCGCAGAGCGGGATCGGCGGGGACGTGGAGAAGGGCGCACGCATCTCCGGGTCGCCCGCGTTTGCGGCCAACGAATGGCTGCGGGCGGTGACGGCATTCAGCAAGCTGCCGGAGATTCTGAAGACGGTTCGCGAACTCAAGAGAAAAGTCGGCTGAAGAGGACGGGATGGCAGACACAAAAGCTCCCCACGGTGAACGCCACCCCGTGGCGTATTCCAACGAGAAGTTCCTGAGCAGTCCGGACGCGCGAGCGCTGCGCATTCTGGCGGAGTTTCTGGAGCCGCTGGCGCATTTCCGCCACCAGAAGATCCGCGACACGGTGGTATTTTTCGGTTCCGCGCGGATTCATGAAAACGAAGGCCCGCTCGCCAAATACTATGACGACGCGCGCACGCTGGCGCGCCTGCTGACCGAATGGGCGGATCAGTTCACCAACAACACGCATCGCTTCGTGGTCTGCTCGGGCGGCGGACCGGGCATCATGGAAGCGGCCAACCGGGGGGCGATGGACGCGGGCGGCAAGACCGTCGGCCTGAACATCGGGCTGCCGTTCGAACAGTACCCGAACCCGTACATCACGCCGGAACTGAGCTTCGAGTTCCACTACTTTTTCATGCGCAAGTTCTGGTTCGCGTATCTGGCCAAGGCGCTGGTGGTCTTCCCGGGCGGCTTCGGCACGCTGGACGAGATGATGGAAATCCTGACGCTGACGCAGACGCGCAAGCTATCCAAGCGGATGACGATTCTGCTCTATGGGAGCGAGTACTGGAAAGAGATCATCAACTTCGGCGCGCTGGTGAAATACGGCATGATCGCGGAGGAGGATCTGAAGCTGTTCCAATTCGTGGATGACCCGGCGGAGGCATTTGAAGCCCTGAAACCGGGGCTCACCGAATACGCGCTGCGTCCCGATACGCAGGAGATTCCGGCCTTCGCAAGGTCCGTGAATTCCGCGCAACCGGACGGACTTGCATAGGGACGCCATGTTCTCACGCAAGGTCGCGCCGGGGATTGAACTGCGACTCTTCGAAAAGAAGGACGCGGAGGCGGTGTTCGCGGTGGTGGACCGCAATCGCAAGCATCTGCGCGAGTGGCTGCCGTGGGTGGATTTCACGAGTTCCCCGGAGGATTTGCGGCGCTTCATCGGCAGGGTGCGGGAACAGTTTGAGAGCGGACGCGGTCCGCAGACGGGGATCTGGATACACGGAGCCTTTGCCGGGAGCGTGGGGTGCCACCCGATCGACTGGGGCAACCGCAATTGCAGCATCGGCTACTGGCTGGAGGAGCAGCATCAGGGCAAGGGCATCATGACCCGCTGCTGCGAATCGCTGCTGGACCACGTATTTGAAGACTTGCAGCTACACCGCGCCACGATTCAGTGCGGCACGGGCAACGTGCGCAGTTGCGCGATCCCCGAGCGCCTCGGCTTCACGAAGGAGGGCTTCACGCGCGACGGCGAATGGGTCAACGACCACTTCGTGGATCTGGTGGTGTGGGGAATGCTGGAAGACGAGTGGAAGGCGCGCCGCAGCAAGAGCTAGGCGCAGCGCCGGCCGGCGCTACTTCAAACGCGCTACTTCAAACGCGCTACTTGATAACTACGAGGAAGCCATCGGTGTTGCCGCCGGACCAGCCCAAGGCGCCGGGCAGACCGAGCGTGCCGTATCCGGCGACATAAATGCTGCCATCGGCGCCGAGTTCGAGCGTGCTGCCCACATAGGTTCCGGCGCCGCCCAGATAGGTGGAGAAGACGATGCCCGCCTGGCCGGCCACGCCGGGGCGAATCGCCGCGACGAAGAGGTCCACGCCCTGCGCCCAACCGGGTTGCGGAGCGTTGACGGTGTAGAGATCCGGGGAGAGGG
>CAIRBY010000084.1 GCA_903876865.1 uncultured Acidobacteriia bacterium | reverse complement strand
GGCGAATCTGATTATCCTGTGCAGTGCGGACGCGGAATATGTGGCGCTGGCGCAGGAAGTGTGCGGACAGGTGAAAGTCCCGGTGCTGGTGGCGGGCAATCCCAAAGAGCAGGTGGAGGCGCTTCGCGCCGCCGGCGTTCAGGGCTTCGTGCACGTGCAGAGCGACATGCTGCAGACGCTCACGGAGTGGCAGGACAGGCTGGGCATGAGGAGCCGCCAATGAGACCCGACTTCACGAACATCGATTACCAGTTGAACCCGCGGGAATCCGGGCGGCGGGCGCCCGCGGCCGACGGACCCGTATGGATGACGGCGGAGCGCATCCCGGTGAAGTCGTATTACACGCCGGACGATCTGTTCCAGATGGAGCACCTGGAGTACGCGGCAGGCGTGGCGCCGTTTCTGCGCGGGCCTTACTCCACGATGTACGCGATGCAGCCCTGGACGATCCGGCAGTATGCGGGCTTCTCCACGGCGGAAGATTCAAACGCCTTCTACCGCCGCAATCTGGCCGCGGGACAGAAGGGCCTGTCGGTAGCGTTCGACCTGGCAACGCATCGCGGCTACGATTCCGACAACGAACGCGTAGTCGGCGACGTGGGCAAGGCCGGAGTCGCGATCGATTCAGTGGAAGACATGAAGATTCTCTTCGACCAGATTCCGCTGGGCGAGATGAGCGTCTCCATGACCATGAACGGCGCGGTACTGCCGATCATGGCCTTCTACATTGTGGCCGCCGAAGAGCAGGGCGTGAAGACAGAGGCGTTGGGCGGCACCATTCAGAACGACATTCTGAAAGAGTTCATGGTGCGCAATACGTACATCTATCCGCCCAGCCCTTCGATGAAGATCATCGGCGATATTTTCCGCTACTGCTCGGACCGCATGCCGAAGTTCAACTGCATTTCGATCAGCGGATACCACATGCAGGAAGCGGGCGCGACGGCGGATATCGAACTCGGCTATACGCTGGCGGACGGGCTCGAGTACATCCGCACGGGAATCGCGGCGGGTCTGGATATCGATACGTTCGCCCCGCGGCTCAGCTTCTTCTGGGGGATCGGCATGAATCACTTCATGGAGATCGCCAAGCTGCGCGCGGCGCGGGTGCTGTGGGCGAAAATCATCAAGGGCTTCCACCCGAAGAATCCGAAGTCGATGGCGCTGCGGACGCACTGCCAGACCTCGGGCTGGAGCCTGGCAGCGCAGGACGTGTTCAACAACGTGCCGCGCACCTGCGTGGAGGCGCTGGCAGCGGCGCTCGGCCACACCCAATCCCTGCACACCAACGCGCTCGATGAAGCGATCGCGCTGCCGACGGATTTTTCGGCGCGGATTGCGCGCAACACCCAGATCTACCTGCAGGAAGAGACGGGCATCACGAAAGTGGTGGACCCGTGGGCCGGCAGTTACTACGTGGAGAGCCTGACCAACGACCTGATGCAGCGCGCGTGGCATCATATACAGGAGATCGAAAGCCTGGGCGGCATGGCCAAGGCGATTGAAACGGGCATTCCGAAGATGCGGATCGAAGAAGCGGCGGCGCGGCGGCAGGCACAGATCGATTCCGCGCGCGAGACCATCGTGGGCGTCAACAAATACCGCCTGGCGGTGGAAGAGCCGCTGGACGTGTTGATCGTGGATAATCAGGCGGTGCGGGAATCGCAGCTCCGGCGCCTGGCGCAGATTCGGGCGACACGCAACCAAGCCGTGGTGGAAGAGAAACTGGCAGCGCTGACCACGGCGGCGCAAGCGGGCACGGGAAACCTGCTCGAACTGGCGGTGGATGCGGCACGGCAGCGCGCCACGCTGGGTGAGATCTCAACGGCGCTGGAGAAAGTCTTCGGGAGGTACCAGGCGGTGAACCGGACCATTTCAGGCGTGTACTCCGCGGAGAGCTTCAACGACCCGGAATTCCAGAAGGCGCAGGCGATGGCGGAAGAGTTCACCAAACTCGAAGGCCGCAGGCCGCGCATGCTGATGGCGAAGATGGGGCAGGACGGGCACGATCGCGGCGCCAAGGTGATCGCCACTGCCTTCGCCGATCTGGGTTTCGACGTAGACGTCGGGCCGCTGTTCCAGACCCCGCGGGAAGCGGCACGCATGGCGGTGGAGAACGATGTCCACGTGCTCGGCGTCTCCAGCCTTGCGGGAGGCCATGGAACTCTGGTTCCGGCGGTCATCGCCGAGTTGCGAAGCCTGGGGCGCGGGGACATCCTGGTATTTGTGGGTGGAGTGATTCCGCCGCAGGATTACGAAGCCCTCTTCCGCGCCGGCGTAACGGATGTATTCGGACCGGGATCTGTGATTCCGATCTGCGCGCAGAAGATTTTGACGGTGTTGATCGGGAGTATGGGTGCCGCATAGAAGACACCCGAGGAGAGCAGTGTGCGACGGGCGGTGAAACATTCCCTGCCCCGGCGGTTGCCGCTGGAACGCTATGTGGAAGGCGTGCTGGCGGGAGACCGGACCACTCTGGCCCGCGCCATCACGCTGGTGGAAAGCGATCTGGCGGCGGACGCGGCCTTGGCCGCGCCCCTGCTGGACCGTCTGCTGCCACACGCGGGCAATTCGCGGCGCGTGGGAATCACTGGAATTCCCGGCGCGGGCAAAAGCACTTTTATCGATACGCTGGGCATGCACCTGATCCACGAATGCGGAGAGAACGTGGCGGTGCTCAGCGTGGATCCTTCGAGCCCGATTTCGGGCGGCAGCATTCTCGGCGATAAGACGCGGATGGAGCGGCTGGCGGTGGAGGATCGGGCATTCATCCGCCCTTCGCCGGCACGCGGCCATCTGGGCGGCGTGGCGCGGCGCACGCGGGAGACCATCCTGCTGTGCGAAGCGGCCGGATACCGCAACATCCTGGTGGAGACGGTGGGCGTAGGCCAATCGGAGACCGCCGTACGTTCGATGACGGATTTCTTCCTGCTACTCATGCTGGCGGGCGCCGGCGACGAGTTGCAGGGAATGAAGCGCGGCATCATCGAGATGCTGGACGGCATGGCCATCAATAAAGCGGATGGCGACGGCAAGCAAAAAGCGGAGCGGGCGCGCAGTGAATACGCGAGCGCGCTGCACCTGTTTCCGGCGACGGCGGACGGGTGGACGCCGCGGGTCCTGACCTGCTCTTCGCTGAACGGCGAGGGCATCGCGGAGATCTGGCGGATGGTATTGGAGCATCGCGAACTGGTGGAGAGCAACGGCTACCTGGCCAAGCGGCGGAGCCGGCAGGCGCTCGACTGGATGAACGAGATCGTGATGCTGGGTCTGGAACAATCGTTCCGGGAAGATCAGGCGGTGGCGGCGCGATTGCCGCTGTTGCGGCAGCAGGTGCGCGACGGAAATGTCACGCCATTCGCCGCCGGCCGCGAACTGTTGGGCTTATTACATTCGCAGGCGCACTCGCCTGACGAGTAAGGAAAGGCATTTATGATTGGTTCATTCCCTATGTTGAACGCGGCCGAAGCTGCCGCGATGATCGAGAACGGGCAGACCGTTGGTTTCAGCGGCTTCACACCTGCCGGTGCTCCCAAGGCGATTCCCATGGCGCTGGCCGAACGAGCCATCGCCGAACATCAGGCCGGACGCGAATTTCAGATCGGCGTTCTCACCGGCGCCTCTACCGGCCCGTCGCTCGATGGCGCACTCTCCAAGGCGCGGGCGATCAAGTTCCGCACCCCCTATCAGACCAACGAAGACCTGCGCGACCGCATCAATTCGGGGCAGACGCGCTTCTTCGACCTGCACCTTTCCCTGATGCCGCAGGTCACGCGCTACGGCTTCCTGGGACCGGTCGACGTCGCGGTGGTGGAGGTGGCGGACATCACCGCCGGCGGCGGCCTGGTGCTGACCTCGGGCGTGGGCGTGTCTCCCACCTTCTGCAACATGGCGAAGACGGTGATTGTGGAACTGAACCGCTACCATCCGCCGGAAATCCTGGGCCTGCACGATATCTATGAGCCCGCGGACCCGCCGCATCGAATGCAGATCCCCATCTACAAGCCTTCCGATCGCATCGGCTCGCCGATCATCCGCGTGGACCCGCATAAGATCGTGGGCATCGTGGAAACCAATCTGCCGGATGAAGCGCGCGGTTTCAGCAAGGTGTCGCCATTAACGGAGGCAATCGGCAACAACGTGGCCGAATTCCTGGCGCATCAGTTGGTCGAAGGGATGATCCCGAAGCCGTTCCTGCCGATTCAATCCGGCGTGGGCGATATCGCCAACTCCGTGATGGGCGCGATGGGCCGCCACAAAGGCATCCCGCCATTTGAGATGTATACGGAAGTCCTGCAGGATTCGGTCATCGACCTGCTGGAACAGGGCCATGTCACCTTCGCGAGCAGTTGCTCCTTCACGGTGACGCCGGACGTGTTGAAGCGCGTCTACGACAACCTCCGCTTCTTCCGCCCGCGCGTGCTGCTGCGCCCGCAGGAGATCTCCAACAGTCCGGAAGTGGTGCGGCGCCTGGGGTTGATTTCCATTAACACCGCGATTGAAGTCGATATCTTCGGTAACGTCAACAGCACCCACGTAATGGGGCGCAAGCTGATGAACGGCATCGGCGGCTCCGGCGACTTCACGCGCAACGCCTATCTTTCCGTGTTCACCACGCCTTCCACGGCGAAGGGCGGAAAGATCTCTACGATCGTGCCGCTGGTTTCGCACGTGGATCACAGCGAGCATTCGGTACAGATCATCGCCTCGGAATACGGCGTGGCGGATCTGCGCGGGAAATCGCCCTTCGAACGCGCCAACGAGATCATCGACAAGTGCGCGCATCCGGAGTACCGCGAGTTGCTCCGCGGCTACCTGCACATCGTGGAAGGCGGACACACGCCGCACACGCTTTCGGCGGCATTCAAGATGCACGAGCAGTTCCAACGCACGGGCGATATGCACGGCTGCACGTGGGCGGTCCAGACGCCGGCGCTGGTGTAAGTTACCTGATGGGACTTTCGGTGCGCAGCACGACATCCCGCTGGCCGCGATAAATCGTGATGCGCACTTCGCCAAAGGGCGGAGTCTCGCCTGATGCGCGCTCCAGATCGGCGAGCGTGACGATAGCCGCGTCCTCTAACTTGAGGACTACGTCCCCCACCCTCAATCCGGCCGACGCGGCGCGGCTCTGCGGGGGCACTTCCAGCACGAGCACGCCTGTCTCGCCGGGCAATCCGGCGGCCGACACTTCGCCGAGCCCGGTAACATTACGTACGGTCGCGCCGAGCCAAAGGGCAATGCGCGCATCCCGCTTCGTTCCGAGAGTCGCGGGAGCGGAGCCCTCGGAACGCGGCAACTCCGGCGTGCGCGCGATGCTTTTCAACCTCGGCCACTGCACGCCGAACTGATCCATGGCAAAATTCCGGAAGCCAAGCGTCAGCGCGGGCGAGCCGGGACGAACGCGGTAATCGCCCCCAGCCGGATTCACAAACTGTGCGTCGGCTTCGAGAGAGTGCTGGTCCCGTCCGCTCAGATTCTGTAGACCTACCGCGCTGCGAGCCTCGGTAGCGCCCTCCAACTGCAGCAGGTTGAAATCCACCTCTTCGCCCCAGGGCTTCGGCACCCGGATAGGCTTGTAAGCGGTGAAGACGATGTTGCGGCGGAAGACATCCTGGCTGTGCGGGAACCACACGTGCGGATGAAAGGAATTGCGCACCATGATGTTGTTCTGCACGGTGCGATAGAAGCCCTCGCGCAGCTTGATGCCCCCCGTTCAGCGCCAGGTTGTTTTCGATGCGGTAATTGGTGGAGCCGTCGTCAAGATCGATATCCCAGCCGTGATCGCAGCGCCAGCGATTGTTGCGCAGGGTGGTGGGTTTCACGGCATCGAGCACGGGAAGTTCGTGCAGCGCGCCCGTGCCGAGCGCGTTGAGATCGATGCCGGTCGCCTGCCAGTAGCGATCGCGGCCCCAGGAGTTGAACGCACCGTGATCGCCCGTCTCCTTCACGGTGTCGAAGACGTCGCAGAACTCAATCAGGTGGCCGCCCCAGGTGCCTTCGGAGATATTGATGCCGGCGCGCGGCGCATCGTAGATCGAGCAGCGGCGAACGGTAATGCCCTGCGCCATGGAGATCTCCACACCAGCCGTCTGCTTCTCGACTCGCCCGATCTCGTGCAGCAGCGAATCCTCTAACAGGCAGTCCGCCGGATAAGTGTTGGAGCGGGGACCGGGTACGGGATCGAGTTCGGAGAGAGCCTGATGCCGGTTCACCTCGAACAGCGGACTGCGCACCGCCGACGCTTCGCCCACGAAGGCCACCGCGGTGGCTCCCGGCGCCACTACGTGCGCGCGCCGCACCGCCACGCGGCGATTGAAGCCGCTGACGAAGATCGCGTTGCCGCCCACCTGATCGACGATGCACTCTTCGATGGCGCAATCCGCGGCTCCGGTGAGGAAGAGCGCGCCGCCGCGATAGATGGTCCAATCGCTGCGCAGAAGTGGTTCACGAGTTTCCATGAAGGTGCGGGCGGCGTGGCGGAAAGTAAAGCCGCGCAGGGTGATCCACTGCACCGGCTGCGCCTCGGAGCCGCGCAACTCCACCAGGTGGCGCAGCCGGACCGCTTCCACCGTAGCGCGCGAAAGATCGATTCCGGGCGGCGGATAGAAGTAGAGCACGTGCGCGGCGCGGTCCAGAAACCACTCACCGGGCGCATCCAACTCCTCGAAGACATTCTCCACGAAGCGATACTTGTCGTGCATGCCCATGGGCCGGTTGTTCTGCCAGCCGCCTTCATAGGTCAGGTTGCCCGCCGCGTCCTTCCCGGTGATTCGATAGTGGAAATCGCCCCACATGCTGCGATGCATGGCGTGGAGGAAGCCTCCGCGCGGATCCTTCCAACCGGCCGCGCGCTCTTTGCTGAATGCGTCCGGGGACCAGCCGTTGAAATACTGCGATGCGGCATCGTAATTGGGATAGCGCGCCAGAATCTGGCGGCGACCGTTGACGAAAAGTTGATCGGTATCGAGAGCCGCGGGGACACGCGCCATCAGGATGCCGTCGCGAAAAGGCGTCCACTCCAGTTGCAACTTCACCCCGCCGGATAGAACAACCTCCTCGCCGGGATACGCCGCGTAGGTCACCGGAGCGGCCTGCGTCCCGGAATCCGCGGCGCCCAACACCAGTGTTTCCGGCAGGTAATAGACGCCGCGGCGAAACCAGGCCGTCACGTGTCCGCCGGACCTGCGAGCGCGCACTCGATCACGAGCCGCGGCCCATGTGGCCAACGGGCGGGCTTTGGTGCCGGGGTTGCGGTCGTCGCCAGTAGGACTGACGAAGAGTTCAAAAGAAGCGGCTGCGGAAGCGGACAGTGCCGCGCCGCCAGCGAGATGGAGGAACGAACGTCTCTGCATCGGGCCTCGAAGATCGAATTGTCGCACGGGGCGGCGCACGGTGGTCCGAAGCCTGCCGCGCGGCGCTTCCCCGCCCTAGTGCGCCGATGCCTTTTCGGCGCCCAGCCCGGTATTGGCGCGGACTTCCAGTTCCGTGAACTTCGCTTCCGCATCGT
>CAIRBY010000083.1 GCA_903876865.1 uncultured Acidobacteriia bacterium | reverse complement strand
CTTCCACGAACTGCCGCCGAGGTAGATGTTGCGCTCCGAGAGCGAACGCAACCGCTCCGCCAGCAACTCGCGCGGAAATGCGCCCGCCTCCTCGAAGAGCGACCCTACCATGCCTGCGCGGAGCGGTAATAATACGGGTCCGCGCCCCCTTCGATCAGGCCCGTGGGCCAGAACCGGATCATCACCGGAGCCGCTCCACTCGCATACCGCGTGCGTAGATCCACCAGGTGTTTGCGCCGCTGCAACTCCGCAATCACATTCGGCGCCGTGCGCTCGTCCAGCAGCAGGCTGCCCGCCGCCATCGCGTGATTGTCGAAGCTGGAAACCAGGTGCTCCGTTTGGAACCGCCCCGCCTCCACCGCCGCCTGCGCGTTCATACCGAAGAAGATCGAATTGAAGAGCACCTGCATCAGGCTCTGATCCTGATTGTCCCCGCCCGGCGTGGAGAGCGCGATCACCGTCTTATCCGGCGCCGTCACCAGCGTCGGGCTCAGTGTCACCCGCGGTCTCTTCCCCGGCGCCAATTCGTTCGGATGCCCCGGCACGAGCAGGAAACTCTGCGCCCGCTGCGTCAACGGAACGCCCGTGTCCCCCGCCAGATACGTCGGCATCCACGCGCCCGAAGGCGTCGCGGAGAACGTCACCCCATCCGCGTCGATCGCATCCACGCACGTCGTGTCCTTCGCCAGGAGCGGGTCCGGCACCAGGTGCCGCACAATCTCGCTATAGAACGGATGCGCGGGCGGCGCATCGCCAACCTTCCCCGGCCGGAATTCGAGCGATGCCTGGTCCGTGATCAGTTTGCGCCGCTCCGCCGCGTACTCTTTGCTCAGCAGCGTCTCCGCCGGGATCTTGTTGAACTTCGGGTCGCCGTAGTATGTGTCGCGATCCGCATACGCCAGCTTCAGCGCCTCCACAATCGTGTGAATGTAGTTCACCGAGTTGAGCCCCATCGCCGCGATGTCGAAGCCTTCCAGAATATTCAGCGTCTCGATCATGCTCGGACCCTGGCTCCAGAAGCCGCCCTTGTACACCGTGTAGCCCTTGAACGTGGTCGAGACCGGTTCCTCCGGCTCCAGCTTGAATGCCGCCATGTCTTCGTAGCGCAGTAAGCCGTTGTGCGCCTTGCTGAACGCGTCGATGCGCTTGGCGATCTCGCCCTTATAGAAGTAGTCGTGCACCGCCTCGATCGCCTTCGCGCGATTCGCCCCGCCGCTCGCGGCCTTCTTCTCCGCCTCGGCCATGCCCCGCAGCGTGCGCGCCAGGTCGGCCTGCCGGAAGATATCGCCCGCTTGCGGCACGCGTCCATTGGGCAGGAACGTGCGGCGGCTGTCCGGCCACGCGCTCAAGAACTTCACGCTGTTCGTGATCGCCATCACGCGCAGTTCGTCGATCGGGAATCCATCCGCCAGTTCAATCGCCGGCTGTACCACTTCGGCGAAGCTCTTCGTACCGTATTCGCGCAGCGTCACCAGCGCCGCCTCCACCATCCCCGGCACCAGCGCGGGAAGAATGCCGGCCACCGGAACCCAGTTCTTCAGCCCGTTCGGTTCCGGTGCGGAGACCATCTCTTCGTCCGTCAGTTTGTGGTCGCGGAAGAACTCCGCCGTCCCCAGTTTCGGCATTGTCCCCACACCCGCGATGGCGTGCACTTTGCCATCCTTCGTGCGCACCAGGATCGGCGCTTCGCCGCCCAGGCCGAAGTGCGAGAACTCCACCACCGCCGCCGCCAGCATAGCCGCCACGCCCGCATCCACCGCGTTGCCGCCGCGGTGATACATCCGCATTCCGGCTTCCGTGGCGAACTCCGTTCCGCCCACCACCGCCCCGTGCGTTCCGCGCGAGGGCAGTTTCACCGGACGCTCCCGCCGCTGGGGCTGTTGCCCAAAGACTACTGCTGCCAGCACCGCCACAGAGACTGCCAGTCTGAGTTTCATATGGCTTCCATTGTATGAAATCGGCCCACGCCGCGCCCGGCCTCCAATCCGCCGTCCGCAAGCCGGCAATGGTAACCTGAAAAGCCGTGAGCGATCCAGAGTCCCAGCCATGCCCCGCGCCCGCACCGGCGCGCAAGAACGAAGACGAGCCCATGCTCTACTGCCCGGTCTGCTCTTCGCGCCTCACCGAACTCAAGTGCAAACTAGTCTGCGATCGCTGCGGCTACTATATGAGCTGCGCCGACTACTATTAGTCAGTTACCCGGAATGCGAGCGGCGTTACACTAGTCGTGATGCCGCAATCCTACGCTCCTCTTCAGGCGCCGCACCGCCTGCTCTTCGGCCCCGGCCCCAGCATGGTCGCGCCGCGTGTCTACCAGGCCATGTCGCAACCAGTCGTCGGTCACCTCGATCCCTTCTTCTTTCAAACCGTGGAAGAGGTTCGCGCGCTCCTCGGCTACGCCTACTCCACCTCCAACCAGTTCAATATCGCGGTTTCCGGGACCGGCACTTCCGGCATGGAAGCGGCCGTTGCCAATTTCACCGAAGCCGGCGATAAATTCGCCCTCTTCACCAATGGCTTCTTCGGCGACCGCATCGGCGAAATGGCTCGCCGCCACGGCGCCCAGTTGGTCACCCACTCCAAACCCTGGGGCGAGCCCTACGATCCGCAGGAGGCCCGCGAGTTCATCCGCCGCGAACGTCCCCGCATCGTTGCCGTCGTGCAGGCCGAAACCTCTACCGGCATGTACAACCAGACCCAGGCCATCTGCGAAGCCGCCCACGAGGTCGATGCCGTCACCATCGTCGATTGCGTTACATCCCTCGGCGGCATGCCCGTTCTCGTGGACCAAAACGGCATTGATATCGCCTATAGCTGCTCCCAGAAGGGCCTCGGCTGCCCTCCCGGACTCTCACCCATGACGGTCTCCCCGCGCGCGCTCGAGCGCCTTAAAGCCCGCAAGAGCCCCGTCGAGTCCTTCTACCTCGACCTCCAGTTGCTCGATGGCTTCTACACCGGCCACAAGTATCACCACACCGCCTCCGCCACCATGTTCTACGCCATCCGCGAAGGACTGGCTATCGTGGCCGAAGAGGGACTTGAGGCCCGCTGGGAGCGTCACCGTCTCAATCACGAGGCCTTCGTCGCCGGCATCGAGGCCATGGGACTCCGTATGCACGTCGCCCAGGGCGATCGCCTCTGGACCCTCAACACGCCCTGCGTTCCCGCCGGTGTGGACGATGCTAAAGTGCGCCAGTTCCTGCTCGAGAAATACAGCATGGAAATCGCCGGCGGCTTCGGCCCCCTGGCCGGCAAAGTCTTCCGCATCGGCACCATGGGCTATAGTTCCACTGCTGAGAATGTGCAATTGATTCTGCAGGCCCTCGCCGACGCAATTCGTCACGCTTCCTAATTCCACCCCTGCGCCGGGCGGACTCTCCGCCCGGCGCACCGCGTTTCACTCCCTCCATCCGCCACACCCTATGCTGAAAGTGGCTACTCTTTTGTTAACGTTTGGCAAATTGACGCTCACTCCCCCTACGCCTAGAATTTAGCTTCCGGAGGGATTGTGCCGCCTCAGGCGCAAACCCCGGCCAGGAGGCTGTTTGGATGGAGTTCGAACTCGGGCGTACCTACTCCGGGTACAAGTTTCTCGATGTAGTGGAACGGTCTCGCCACGTGGTGCAGTACCGCGTACAGAATACACTCACCCAGCGTCTGGAAAACCTGCGCGCCCTGCCTGCGGCCGCCGCCGAAGATCCTGATGCCGCCGAGCGGTTCCTGCGTGAAGTGCGCGTCCGTGCCCGTCTCAGCCACCCCCATATTGTGACCTTCTACACTGCCCTCCCGGTCGAAGGACGGATGGTCATGACCACCGAGATCCCCGAATCGCTCTCGCTCGCCGAGCGACTCAAACTCGGTCCGTTACCCTGGCAGGAAGCCCTCGCCATCGCACGCCAGTTGCTCGATGCCCTCCACTGCCTGCACCAGCAAGCCACTCTGCATTGCGGCCTGACCCCGGAAAGCGTTCTCTTCGGCCCTGCCGGATTCTGCAAACTTGCGGAGTTCTCCCAGGTGCGCCCGCTCGATCCTGCCCATGCTCCGGAAGGCGGCAGCGTCACCGGAGACCCGCGCTACCTTTCGCCTGAACAGATTAAAGGCGAGCGCCATCTGGACGCTCGCAGCGACTATTACGCCCTGGGGATCGTGCTCTACGAGATGCTCACCGGACGTCCGCCGTTCGAATCCCGCAGCCAGTTCGAACTCATGATGGCGCATGTCAGCCAGGCCCCGGAAGCCCCCAGCCTTCGTCACGCAAGTGTGCCCGAGATGGTGGACGTGATTGTCATGAAAGTCCTGGCGAAGTCTCCCGCCGATCGCTTCCAGTCCGCCGCCGAATTTGACGAAGCCCTGGATTGGCGCGCGCACGCTATCCCCGCGCCCGAACCAACGCATCCCTATCGCAATGGCACGGACGCAATTTCCGCTCACTCGTTCGAATCCGTCCGCCCATTCGAATCCCCCGCTTTGGAAACTCCCGCCAGATCGGCCATGGCTGCAGCCTTGGAGCGGGTCTTCGAATCCGCCCTCGCAGAACCTGAGTTGTCGTCCGTCGCCGTGATGGATGCGCCCGTGCTGGCAGCCGCACTCGCGACCG
>CAIRBY010000082.1 GCA_903876865.1 uncultured Acidobacteriia bacterium | reverse complement strand
CTGATCCGCGAGCACAAGCCCAATCTGCTGCTCTACCACCTGCTCTCGCTCGATTCCACGCACCACACCTATGGCCCCGGCACGCTCGGCGCCACCGATGCCATCGCCTTCCTCGATAGCTGCGTCGCCCGGCTCGTGGAGGCCGTGCACGCCGCGGGTATGGCCGAACGCACCACCTTCCTGATCGTCTCCGACCACGGCTTCAAGAAATATACGAAGGAAGTGCATCCCAATGTGGCGCTGGCCGCCGCCGGACTCTCCAAGCAGGTCTACATCATGCCCGAGGGCGGCACCGCGTTCGTCTACATCGAGCCCTCTCAGACCGCCGAACTCACACCCAAGGTCATCGCCGCACTCTCCGGAGTGGAAGGCATCGACCAGGTACTCGGCCCGGAGAACTTCGCCGCGCTCGGCCTGCCGCAACCCGCGCAGGACCCGCAGATGTTCCAACTCCTGATCACCGCCAAGTCCGGCTACTCTGTCTCTGGCGCCACCGGCGGACCCGTCACCGCAGCCGTCCCACAGCAGGCCGGCAGTCACGGCTACCTCGCCAGCGATCCCGAGATGGACCCCATTTTCATTGCCAGCGGCTACGGCGTGCATCCCGGCGCCAAACTGCCGCGTATCTCCAATCTCGATGTTGCCTCCACCATCGCGCAACTACTGGGCGTCTCCCTGCCCACGGGAAAAGGCAAACCCGTCCCCCTGCAATAGCATCCGGGCTACTCGAAGGCGCTCCCGCAGCAGGTCAGGCGGCTTCGCCGGTCAACTCTTCGGGTATGGCGGCCCGAACGCCCAAGCAGACTTCCGATCCGACACTCCTGAGAGGGCGTTATGATAAGAGCAATCTTTGGTGCGGGCCACCCGAATGCATTCGACGGATCCTCAGGTAAATACGCCGCAGGAGGAGGAAAAACGCAGGCTCGTGCAGCGTATTGCCGAGTCGGCGGAATTTCGCTCCGCTCCGCGGCTGCGCGAGTTTCTGTTTTTCGTGACGGAGCGCGCTCTCTCCAATCGCCTGGACGAAATCTCCGAACACAACATAGGCCACGAAGTGTTTCGCCGGCGGGAGGATTACGACCCCTCCAATGACAACATCGTGCGCGTCTCGGCCCGCCAATTGCGAACGAAGCTAAAGGAATATACCGAGGCCGAGGGGCAGGAAGATCTCTGGGTGCTGGAGATCCCCAAGGGAGCCTACGTTCCGGTCTTCCACCCGCGGGCGATCCCGCCCGAGGTGCAAGAGCCAGCACGGCAGGCAGCGGAGCAACCCGCGCCGCCGGTCGAGACAGCACAGCGCCTGCCCGACTCCGCTGCGGCTTCGTCAGGCTTCTGGAAGATCGCGGCCCTGTGCTGTGCCCTCATCGCTCTGGGGCTTGGAACAGCGCTGCTGTACCAGCATGGGTCGGTGCCGCCGCCCGGCGCGCAGCGCCGGCAAGCGCCGCTGACAGATCTGCTGATTCGGCCCGGACAGCAGACGCTGGTCGTTCTCGCCGATTCCTCGCTGGTGCTGATGCACGAACTGACGGGCCAATTGACCAATGCAGACGACTACGCATCCCATCGATACCCGGCCGTGCCCGGCGCGAAGGGGCCGGGATCGCTGGACGCGGCACTGGTGCAGCGCCTGGCAGCGCGGCAACTGACCAGTGTGGCGGACGTGGCCTTCGCCATCCGCATTCTGCGCATGCGCCCGGACGCGTCCGAGCAACTGCTGGTGGTCCACGCGCGCAACATCGGCCCCCGCAACCTGAAAGAGAATAACGTCATCCTGATCGGCGGGCCGCGCTCCAATCCATGGGTGGAACTGTT
>CAIRBY010000081.1 GCA_903876865.1 uncultured Acidobacteriia bacterium | reverse complement strand
CCGTTCGGTTGGGGATGTGCCAACTTGAAGGAAGAGGCAGGGTAGGGCAGGCGGTTTCGCCTGCCAACTGTTCGGGGGAGGGGCGCCCTGCGGGCGAAAAGGCTGATTAGTGGGACAGGCCACACAAAACGATGGCCTGTCCTACGGCGCGCTACTTGGAAATGGGGAGGAAGAGGGTGGGTTGGGTGAGGAGTCCGCGCATTTCGGCCACGACTGGGGCGTCTCCATCGGCGAGTTGGGGTACGACCACGTTGAACTGGTAGAGGCCGGGGGAGATCAGGCCGGCATAGGCGAGCGGGGCATCCACGCCGGCGATGCGGATGGCGAGTCCGGTGGGCGGGGCGAGGGGCAGGGCGGCGGTGACCGGGGCGGTGGCGGAGATGGCGGGTTGGGTAGCGCCGAAGCCGGTGCCATAGAGCACGATGGTTTCGCCGGGCTTGGCCGGAGTGCCGAGCACGCCGAGTTTCGCCAGCGCCGGGCCCGCCACATAACTGCCATCGGCGTGGGTGGCGGCCACATAATTTCCAGGGAATTGAAAGAAGCCAGGGGCGATGGTCTGCAACAGCACGAGTGTGGACGGGCTGGTTCCGGCGGGAGACTTCACTTGTACGGGCACGAGGCCGGTGGCCGCATCGTCGGTGGCGAGGGCGTTGATCTGGGTGGGACTGATGAAGGCGATGGCGGCGGGCTTGCCGTTGATGGTGACGCTGACGCCATCGAGCGAGAGGGGCAGCAAGCCGTTGACGAAATCCGCGGTGCGCCAGGAGCGGGTGGTGGGGGCGAGGGCAGTGCCGAAGACCGAAACCCACGCGCCGGGGGCGATCGCGGCACCGGCACTGGCGGCATTGAGGATGCCGTTGGGTGTGATGGCGGGCGTTGCCGCGGCGGTCTGCACGGTGAGCGTCACGGGCACGGTGGTCACGCTATTGGGCACGCCATTCACGGAGAGCAGGATGTTGCCGTTGTAGACTCCGGTGGCGAGGCCTTTGGCTGACGCAGTCACGGTGAGTTGGCCCGGTGTGGCGGAGGCGGACGGGTTCACGGAGAGCCACTTGGCGGTGGTGAGCACGACGGTGGTGGCCTGAAAAATCACGGCGTCGCCCGGGACATTCACGGCGAGAGTCTGCGCGGGCGGATCGGCCGCACCGGGCGCGGCGGAGAAGGCGAGCGAGGTGGGCGTGGGCGCGAGAGAGATGCTGGGATCGGTGATGACGGTGAGCGTCACGGGGATGAGCAGGGCGGCGGTGCCGGAGGTGAGGGTGACGCGTCCGGTATAGACTCCGGCGGCGAGTCCGCTGATGGAATAGCTGATGCTGATGGTAGCGGGCGTGTTGGTGGAGGCGGGGGAGACGGAGAGCCACGAGCCGCCGGCATCGGTGGAGGATTGGGCGGCGAAGGCGGTGGGGGTGGGCGAGGTCACCTGCACGAAATCCGCGGGCGGGGGGAAGTGGCCGGTGTGATAGGTCACGGCGATTTGCGAGCGATTGACGGTGATGACGGGGACGCCGGGCTGCACGGTGAGGGTGAGCGCCTGCGCGGCGTCGTCTGTACATGCGGTATCGAAGGGGCTGACGCGGACGTGGGTCCAGTAGAGATGCACGGTGAAGCTGAAGGTGCCGGTGGCGGTGGGTGTGCCTTGCAGGAACCACTGCTTGGTGGCCGAGGGTGAACCGATGTACATGCCGGGGGGCAAGGCGCCTGAGTCGATGGCGGCGGTGGGTGTAAACGTGAGCGTGCTGAGGCAGGTTCCGCCGGTGGTCTGGAGTTGCTGGTAGTACGAAGCGCCAGTCTGCGCGGCGGGCAGAGACGTGGTGAGAATCTGCATGGGCGGGGCCGAAACCTGCGCGGGCAACAGGGGCGCGGTGAAGAGAAGAGCCAGCAGCGGGAGGGTCCGCCTCGCGATCATGACTCATGATAGATCATGCAACTGGAGGGCACGTCATAATAGAAGAAATGGTCTCGCCGGTTGTACCGAAATCCACAACGCATTCGAGGACACGCACGCTGGCAGTTGTGTTTGCGGGCTTCTGCGCGTTCGTGACGCTGTTCGCGCCGCAGCCGCTCTTGCCGATGTTGGCGCGCGAGTTCCACGTTTCGGCGGCGGCGATCAGCCTGGTGGTGACGGTATCCACGCTGGCGGTGGCGTTCTCCGCGCCGTTCGCGGGGTCTGTGGCGGACCGCTTCGGACGCAAGCGCGTGATTGTGCCGGCGGCGTTTCTGCTGGCGGTGCCGACGCTGCTGACGGCGACGGCGACGAGTTTCGGACAACTGCTGTTCTGGCGATTCCTGCAGGGGATCTTCACGCCGGGGATCTTCGCGGTGATCATCGCGTACATCAACGAAGAGTGGGAGATGGGGGCGGGCGCGGCCACGGCGGCGTACGTGACCGGGACGGTGCTGGGCGGCTTCAGCGGGCGCGCGGTGGCGGCGCTGGTGGCATCGCACGCCTCGTGGCGGTGGGCGTTTGTGACGCTGGGGACGATGAACGTTTTGGGCGCGCTGGCGATTCGCGCGTGGCTGCCGGCGGGGAACCGGTTCCGGCGGGCGCACACGGGCGCCTCGGTGGTGGGGGCGATGCTGCGGCACTTGAAGAATCCGCGGCTGGTGGCGACTTATGCGGTGGGGTTCTGCGTGATGTTCTCGCTGTTGGGCACGTTCACGTACGTGAATTTTTATCTGGCGGCGCCGCCGTTCGGGTTGAGCACGACGGCGCTGGGGCTGCTGTTCGTGGTGTATCTGGTGGGCGCGGTGATCACGCCGGTGGCGGGGCGCGCGATCGACCGGTTGGGGCATCGCTTCGCGCTGGTGGCGGCCTTCACGGGCGGGGCGGCGGGCATCTGCCTGACGCTGGTGCACAGCCTGCCGGTGGTGATGCTGGGGCTGACGCTGACGTGCACGGGCGTGTTCATTGCGAACTCGGCGGGGTCGAGCTATGTGGGCAGCGCGGCCACGGAATCGCGCGCGGCGGCGGTGGGGTTGTACGTGACGTTTTATTATCTGGGCGGGAGCGCGGGTTCGGCGGTACCGGGCTTCTTCTGGGTGCGGAGCGGATGGCCGGCGTGCGTGGCGCTGATCGTGGGGGTGCAGTTGCTGACGATCACGCTGGCGCTGCTGTTCTGGAAGCCGCTGCCGAAGCGGGTGGGGCCGGCGGAATTGACGGCGGCGATCGAAGAGGCGTAGGGGCGGGTGCGCCTGTGGCACAATGGGCCATGCGTTTTGCACTCCTTTCCCTGCTTTGCGTGAGCGCCTGGGCAGCCGACACACTGCCTCCGGTGGCCGAACAACAACTGGCCCGCGAGATTTACAAAGAGATGATCGAGGTGAAGTCCGGCTTCACCACCGGGACGACCACGCCGATTGCGGAAGCGGTGGCGGCGCGTTTCCGGGCGGCTGGTTTTCCGGCGGCGGATATTTTCGTGGGCGGGGCGATTCCCAAGAAGGCCAACGTGGTGGTGCGCTATCGCGGCACGGGCGCGCGCAAGCCGATTCTGCTGCTGGCGCATATCGACGTAGTGGAGGCGCTGCGCGCGGATTGGACGGTGGACCCGTTCGTATTCCTGGAAAAAGACGGCTACTTTTACGGGCGCGGCACGGCGGACGATAAGGCGCAGGCGGCGGTGTGGGTGGCCACGCTGCTGCGCTTCAAGCGCGAAGGCTACCAGCCGGATCGCGACCTGATTCTGGCGCTGACCGCGGATGAAGAGGGCGGCGGCCCATACAACGGCGTGGACTGGCTGTTGCAGAAGAACCGCGGCCTGATCGAGGCGGAGTTTGCGATCAACGAAGGCGCGCGCGGAATGATGGTGAACGATAAGAAGGTCGAGCACGATATCGGGCTGGCCGAGAAGCAGTTCGTGAATCTGCGCTGGGAGGTTCGCAACAAGGGCGGGCATAGCGCGCGCCCGGTGGCGGACAACGCGATCTATCACCTGGCGGCGGCGCTGTACCGGCTCTCCACATTCGGGTTCGACTTCCAACTGAACGACATCACGCGCGAGTATTTCCGGCAGGCGGCGAAGGTGGAGGCGGGCGGCCTGGCCGCGGATATGGCGCGCGTGGCGGAGGGCGACGTGGCGGCGATGAAGCGCGTGGCGGCGGCCTCGGCACCGCTCAACGCGATGATGCGGACCACGTGCGTGGCGACGATGCTGGAGGGCGGCCATGCCACCAACGCGCTGCCGCAACTGGCGGCGGCGAACATCAATTGCCGGCTGCTGCCGGGCGATTCGGCGGAGCGGGTCGCGGCCGAATTCCGGAAGCTGATTGCGGACGAGCAGGTGAAGGTGACGATCACGGTGAACGAGGGCGACAGTCCGGCGTCGCCGATGCGGCAGGACATCATGAAGGCGTTCAGCCGGATCACGGACACGATGTGGCCGGGTGTGATCACGGTGCCGACGATGGCGGTGGGCGGGTCGGACGGGCGCTACCTGCGGATCGCGGGGATTCCGACGTACGGCGTGCAGGGCTTCTTCCAGGATCGCGACGATGTGCGCGCGCACGGCCGGGATGAGCGGATGCTGGTGCGGTCCTTCTACGAGGGGCAGACGTTTCTGTACGAGTTCGTCAAAGCGCTTTCGCATTGAGGTAGGGGGCGGGCCTGAGCTTTGGATCACTGCGCTAGAATGGCGCTTCCATGAGGTCATTCTTCTTCGGCGCGATGCTGCTTCCGGTGTCGCTGCTATGGGGACAGGCATCGGGCGCGCGCAACTACGATCAGCCTCCGACCCTGGTCTACAAGGTCGAGCCGCTCTACTCCCTGGAGGCGCGAGCCGCTCTACTCCCTGGAGGCGCGAGCCGCCCGGTATGAGGGGCGCGCCGTTCTCGAGGTTCTGATCGATATCAGTGGAATGCCGGCTTCCTGACGCGCGCGGCAGGCATCGTCTGCGCGGGATGCGCGTCACGGTTGGCACCGTTGTCGGGCTGATCCCATCGGGCCACGCAAACGCCGAGATTTTGGCGGCGTACCCCTATCTGGACGGTGAGGACATCCGGCAAGCGTTGGCTTATGCTGCGTGGCGCGTAGAGGAGATTGAAGTCCCACTCCCGGCCGCATACCGCAGTGCCTGGTTACGATCTTCCAGATCGAGGAAGGGGTACACCGCCATCAGCGCCGCGCTCTACTCGAAGTGAATTCCGGAGAGGTCCGCGGTGGGTTTGGGGAACTTGAGGTTCATGTTCTCGAGTTCGGCGCGGAGGATCTGGGAGAGGGCGAGGTTGCGGAACCACTTCTTATTCGCCGGGATGACGTACCAGGGGGCGTGATGGGTGCTGCAGCGGCGGAGCATGTCCTGGTAGGCGGCGATGTAATCGTCCCAGTATTCGCGCTCTTTCACGTCGGCGGTGGAGAATTTCCAGTTTTTGGTTTTGTCTTCGATGCGCTGATTGAAGCGGCGGGCCTGCTCTTCTTTATCGATGTAGAGGAGGAATTTGACGACACGGGTACCGTTCTCGGCGAGCATGCGTTCAAACGCGTTGATTTGGTCATAGCGTTGACTCCAGACGTCCTTGGGGACGAGGTTGTGGACGCGGACGACGAGGACGTCTTCATAGTGGGAGCGGTTGAAGATGCCGAGCTGGCCGAATTCGGGGAGGGCGCGGTGGATGCGCCAGAGGTAATCGTGACGCTTCTCGGCGCCTTCGGGAACCTTGAAAGAAGTGACTTTGACGCCTTGGGGATTGAGGCCGGTCATGACGTCGCGGATGGCACCATCCTTGCCGCCGGCGTCGATGCCCTGGAGCACGACGAGGACGGAGCGGGCGGCTTCGGCGTAGAGGAGGTACTGGAGCACGCTGAGGCGGTCCAGGTTCTTTTCGAGGTGGCCGGCGGCGGCCTCTTTATCGTAGCCGCAGGTATCGGAGGGGTCGATGGAAGCGAGCTTGATCCGCGAACCCGGCGGTACGAGCAGGGCTTTGGAGAGATCTTTCATGACGGCTTCATTCTACACTGATGGGATGCTCGTGCTTGCATCGCAATCGCCCCGCCGCAGTGAAATTCTCCGCCAGGCGGGGATTCCGTTCACAGTGAGAGTGGCTGGAGTGGACGAATCCGTACTGGCTGGGGAGGGTCCGGCGGAGTATGTGAAGCGGTTGGCGGAGGCGAAGGCGCGGGCGGTGGAGGCGACGGCGGAAGAGGTGGTGCTGGGCGCGGATACGACGGTGGTGATCGACGGGGAGATTCTGGCGAAGCCGGCGGACGCGGCGGATGCGCGGCGGATGCTGCGGATGCTGGCGGGGCGGCGGCACGAGGTGCTGACGGGGATCTGCCTGCGGCGGGGCGGGGAGGTGGTGAGCGATTGCGAATCCACGGCGGTGGTGTTCGGGGAGATGAGCGAGGGCGAGATTGCGGAGTATGTGGCGAGCGGGGAGCCGATGGACAAGGCGGGCGGGTACGCGATCCAGGGGCTGGCGTCGAAATACGTGGCGGGGATCGAGGGCGATTTCTTCAACGTGGTGGGGCTGCCGGTGGCGATGGTGTACCGGTATCTGCGGGAGTGGGCGGGGTACAATACGCGCGAGGGCTGACGATGGGCAAGCGGCAACGGGCGGGCGCGGCGAGGGGTCTGGCGGTGGTGGTGTCTGTTGCGGTGTGCGCGGGCGTGTGCGGGGTGGTGTGGGGGCAGGTCAAGATTGAGCCGCGGAAGAAGCCGGCGGCGGCGCAGGAGAGCGGATCGCGGCGGATTCCGAACATCCGCGTGGATTCGACGCTGATTCTGGTGCCGGTGAGCGTGAACGATCCGCTGAACCGTCCGGTCTCGGGGTTGGAGAAAGAGAACTTCCGGGTTTACGAAGACAAGGTCGAGCAGCCGATTGTGCAGTTCGCAATGGACGACGATCCGGTGGCGGTGGGGCTGGTCTTCGACACGAGCGGCAGCATGGGCGATAAGCTGCAGCGTTCGCGGATGGCGGCATCGGCATTCTTCCGGCTGGCGAATCCGGAGGATGAGTTTTTCCTGGTGGAGTTCGACAATGCGCCCACGCTGCGGGTGCCGCTGACGAGCGATACGGGGACGATCGAGAGTCAGCTGACGTTCTCGCGGTCGAAGGGTTCGACGGCGCTGCTGGATGCGATTTATCTGGCGCTGCACGAGATGAAGCGATCGAAGAAGAACAAGAAGGCGCTGCTGATCATTTCCGATGGCGGGGATAATCACAGCCGGTACACGGAGAAGGAAGTGACGGGCATCGTGAAGGAGAGCGATGTGCTGATTTACTCGATCGGCGTCTTCGGGGGCATGGGGGGGACGGCGGAAGAGGCGGGCGGTCCGGCGCTGTTGACGAAGATTTCGGAGCAGACGGGGGGGCGGATGTTCGAGGCGAATTCGGTGGAGCTGCCGGACATTGCGCGCAAGATCGGGATCGAGTTGCGGAACCGGTACATTCTGGGCTACTCGCCGCAGAATCAGGCGCGGGACGGGAAGTACCATCGCATCACGGTGAAGATGGTGCCGCCGCGGGGCTTGCCGCCGCTGCGGGCGCACTGGCGGCTGGGCTACAACGCGCCGATCGAATAGATGCGGATCGCGGTGGTATCGGACATCCACGGGAATCGCACGGCGTTCGAGGCGGTGCTGGCGGATCTGCAGCGGACTGCGCCGGATGTGGTGCTGCACGGGGGCGACCTGGCGGATGACGGCTCGAGTCCGGCGGAGATTGTGGATCAGGTGCGGGCACTGGGCTGGCAGGGCGTGGTGGGGAATACGGACGAGATGCTGTTCCGCCCCGAATCGCTGCGGGAGGTCGCGGCGCGGCTGCCGCAATTGGCGGAGATGTTCACGGCGATCGGAGAGATGGCGGAGGCGACGCGGGAGGCGCTGGGGGCGGAGCGGATCGCGTGGCTGGGCGGGCTGCCGCGGGTGTGGGCGTGCGGTGGGGTGGCGCTGGTTCATGCGAGCACGGAGAGCCTGTGGCGGGCGCCCGGTCCGGAAGCGGAGGAGGGCGAAGTGCGCGGGGCGTTTGGCGGGCTCGGGGCGGAGAGGGTGG
>CAIRBY010000080.1 GCA_903876865.1 uncultured Acidobacteriia bacterium | reverse complement strand
TGGAGCCGCTCCATGAAGCGTGCGTGCCGCAATCCATCTGCGACCTGATCGCGCGCTGCACCGCCAAGAATCCGGCGGAGCGTCCGCAGGGCTTCACACCCGTGATCGCGGAACTGGAACGCGTGATCGCGGAGGGCGATGCGCCCACGATGATGATCCCGCCCGCTTCGCCCACTGCGGCGACTGTCGTGCTTCCCGCGCCTCCCGCGGGGCGTCCCGCGTGGGTGCTGCCCGCGGTGCTGGTAGTGATTCTCGCGCTGGCGGCGGGAATTTATTTTGCGCTGCAACCCGGCGCCAAGCCTGGTCCCAAGGCTCCGGAAGTAGCGGCGCTCGCGCCCACGCTCAGTCTGCCATCCGGCGATATGGTGCTCGTGCCCGCCGGTGATTTCAAGTTCGGCGAGAAGCAGGAGCTGGTCTCGCTGCCCGCGTTCTATATCGATCAGACCGAAGTCAGCAACCTTGCCTATGGCGAATTCTGCAAGCAGACGGGGCACGCGCTTCCCAAGGATTTCGCCGCGGATAAGCCGGACTATCCCGTGGTCAACGTCTCGATTCTGGATGCGCAGGCCTTCGTGAAGTGGGCGCAGAAGCGCTTGCCCACCGCGCGCGAATGGGAGAAGGCGGCGCGCGGCGTGGATGGCCGCGCCTTCCCGTGGGGCAATCAGCCGGAACTCGCGCGCGCCAACGTGGGCTCGGGCGCCATGCAGAAGGTCACCGCGTTTCCCAATGGCGAGAGCCCGTTCCATGCGCTCAACATGGTCGGCAATGTCTGGGAACTGGTTGATCAGATCAGTACGCCCCTGCCCGCCTCGCTGCAGTATTTCGGCACGGTGATGAACCCGGCGCCCAACGCCGACGAGCCCTGGTACACCATCCGCGGCCAGAGTTTCGGCGCCACGGAGAAACTCGATCCGACCGTGCTCTTCGATTTCACCACCGTGCCCGCGCGCTGGCGCGATGCCAATATCGGCTTCCGCTGCGTGAAAGACGCGCATTAGGTAAAATCAAGACTGGTTCCGCTTATGGACCGTCCTCCCACTGCCAACCCCGCTACTGCGCGGGAAATCATTCTCGAGATCGTTCGCAACATGCGGGATGGTCTCGAGCCGCTCCACTACTCCACGCTGCCACCCGCGATCTTCCATGTCTATCTGCACACGGACGATCTGGAACGGCTGCGCGGCATTCTCCCCCGCATCGTGGAAGAGGCGCGCCGCGCCCTCGACGAGGAATTGGAGACCCTCAACAAAGCCTCGCTGGCCGAGCGCTTCAAGCTCTCGCGCCGCACCGAGCCCAAAATCGTCGCGCCGGAAGGCGGCTGGCAGATTCGCATGTTCGAGAACACCGATGAGGATTGTGGCCCCGGCGACATCTCCATCAACTCCGAACTCGCTCTGCCCGGGAAGGATCAGCTTGGCTCCGGTTCCCTGACCAAGCGCATCGCCACGCGCCGCATGGGCGGAGTCGAATCCACCAAGCAGACGTACGATCCCGTACTTCCCGCACCCACGCCCGCCCCTGCTGCCGCACCCGCGCCGGGCGCCTTCGCCGTCATCGAGTATGAAGACGGCGCTGTGCACAAGACCTACAACATGACGAAGGACGAAATCGTGGTGGGCCGCGGCGGCCGCGATTACTGGACCGATATCAAACTCGATACTCTGCCCGACGTCTCCCGCGAGCACTTCCGCCTGCGCCGCGACCCGGCCAGCGGGCAGTTCTTCCTCAAGGACCTGAGCCGCCTCGGCACCACCATCGATGGCGTGAAGGCGCCCAGCAGCATCGATTTCGAAGGCGCCGAGAAGCGCGACCTCAATTTGGAAGCGCCGCTGCCCGCGCGCGCCCGGATCGGTCTGGCGGGAGTCCTGTTCCTGGAATTCCGAAGCGCTTCGAATGGATAGGGCCACGCTCAAGTGCGCGGCGGCGAGCGATCCCGGCCGCGTCCGCCACAACAACGAAGATGCGTTCTATACGGACCGCGAGCGCGGCATCTTCCTTGTGGTGGATGGCATCGGCGGGCAGGCTGCGGGAGAGAAGGCGGCGGAGATCGCCGTGGACCGCGTGCGCACGCGGCTGGAGCGCCAGACCGGCAGCGCCGAGCAGCGGGTGCGCGAGGCCATCGCCATGGCCAACAACGAGATCTTCCGCGCCGCGCAATCCAACCCCGAATGGGCAGGCATGGCCTGCGTGCTCACCCTCGCCCTGCTCGAAAACGGCGATGCCGTGGTGGGCCACGTCGGCGATTCGCGGCTCTACCAGATACTCGGTGGCGAGATCCGCAAGGTCACGCACGATCATTCTCCCGTGGGCGAGCGCGAAGACAATCGCGAGCTGAGCGAAGCCGAAGCCATGCGCCATCCGCGCCGCAACGAAGTCTTTCGCGACGTGGGCAGTGAAGAGCGCACGCCCGGCGATGCCGATTTCATTGAGGTGCAGCGCATCGCCTGCCCGCCCGAATGTGCGCTGGTGTTGTGCAGCGATGGCCTCAGCGATCAGGTGCCCTCGGCCGAGATTCGCGCCACGGTGGAGCGCCACGCAGGGCAACCGGAACTCGCGGTGCGGAAGTTGATCGCGGCCGCGAATCGCGCCGGTGGGAAAGACAACGTCACGGTGCTGGTGGTGGAGGGCGGACGCTTCCGTCCCCAAACCGCCGCGCCGCCCACGCCCGCGCGGACGGGTTGGCCGGCTCGCGCCGGGATCTTCGCCGCCGGTTTTCTGCTGGCCGTTCTGCTGGCCTGGGCGACCCGCGCTCAATGGCAACCCGCGCCCGTGGTGATCGCGCCCCGCGTCATCGCGGTGACTTCCACGATTGCCGCCGCGATGGCGGAAGCGCGCGCCGGTGACACCGTCGAGGTGCCGCAGGGCGAGTACCGCGAGCAGGTCCAACTGAAGAGCGGCGTGACCCTGCGCGCCCGCGTGCCGCGCGAACCCATTCTGCGCGCCGCGCCCATGAGCGAGGGACCCGCCGTGATCGCTGAGAACGTGACCGCCGCGCGCTTCAGCGGCTTCCGCATTCTGGCCGATCCGCAACTGCCGCTTTCGGTGGGCATCGCGCTGCGCAATGCCGCGGTAGAGATCGATGACGTGGAAGTGAAGGGCGCCGGCATCGGCATCGAAATTCACGGGCCCGCCAGCCCCGCCGTGCGCGCCTGCGCCATCCGCGATTCGCTCGCGGAAGGCGTGCTGATCTTGGGCGGGACCACCCCCTGGCTCTCGCACAACCTGATCCAAGCCAATCGCGGCGCGGGGATTTCCGCGCGCGATGGCGCACGACCCTCGCTGATCGGCAACGTGATCGACAGGAACGCGCTGGAGCCGCCAGCCACCGATGCCGTGAAGACGCTCAACTTCCTGCTGGACGTGAAGCCAGTGCGCGGAGGCCGTAAACAATGATCGCCCCCGCCAGCCGGCGCATCGGCAGATACGAAATCGTCCGCAAGCTCGGCCGCGGCGGCATGGCGGATGTCTATCTCGCGCAGGATACCGGGCAGGGCCACACCGTTGCGTTGAAGCTGATCGAGCACGCCGCCGATGCCGATACCAACGATGCGATCGAGGCCGAGCGGCGCGGTAGCGAATTGCAGGCCCGCCTCGCCGATGTCGATCCGCGCGTGGTCAAAGTCTACGACGTGGGCGATGCCGATGGCTTCTTCTTCGTCGCCATGGAATATATCGATGGGCAGGATCTGCACGAACTGATGCGCAACGGTCCGCTGCCCGTCGAGTTCGCCAGTGAAGTGGCGCTCGATGTCGCGCGCACGCTGAACAACGCCCACAATTTGGAAGTCACCATCGAAGGCAAGGAGTTTCGCGGTGTAGTGCACGGTGACATCAAGCCCAAGAACATCCGCATCGATGGTGCAGGCGCCGTGCGCGTGCTGGATTTCGGCATCGCCAAGGCGCTCTCGCTCTCGCGCCGCCTCACGCGCAACGAGTTCGGCAGCGTGCCCTATGCCTCGCCGGAGCGGCTGGATCTGGGCGAAGTCAACGCGGGCTCGGACCTGTGGTCGCTGGGCGTGATGCTCTATGAAATGGTGACGGCGCTGCAGCCCTACCACGCCGAGAGCACGGAGCGGCTGGAGCGCATGATCCGCTCGCGGATCGCGCCGCCGCCCGCGCCGGACCCTTGCCCCGAAGCGCTCCGCCGCATTCTCGTCAAAGCCATGGCGCCCGATCCGGCGCAGCGCTACGCCACCGCCGCCGCATTCGGCGCGGACCTGGAAGCCTTCCGCGAGGGCGCCCCGATCAATACCAACGGCGAAGATCGCGATGCCACCCGGCGCACCGTGCGGCCGCTCGATTCCGCCGCCGG
>CAIRBY010000079.1 GCA_903876865.1 uncultured Acidobacteriia bacterium | reverse complement strand
CGCCAACCCCCGCAACGCCGCCGCCGGCTCCCTGCGCGTGCTCGAACCCCAGGTCACCGCCTCCCGCCGCCTCGAATACTACACCTACTTCTTCCTCGTCGAAGGCGCCCCCGCCCGCGAGAGCCACTGGGAAGCCCTCGCCGCGCTCCGCCAGATGGGCTTCAAGGTCAACCCCCACAGCCGCGCCTGCGACACCATCGATGAGGTGCTCGCCCTCTGCAACCACTGGGAAGCCCGCCGGGAAGAGCTACCCTATGAAATCGATGGCGTAGTCGTCAAAGTCGATTCCATCGCGCAGCAGCGCCTGCTCGGTTCCACCGCCAAAGCCCCCCGCTGGGCCATCGCTTACAAGTACCCTGCCCGCCAGGCCACCACCACCGTCGAGGAGATCGAAATCCAGGTGGGCCGCACCGGCGCCCTCACCCCCGTGGCGCACCTCACCCCCGTCGAAGTCGGCGGCGTTACCGTCTCCCGCGCCACCCTTCACAATGAGGATGAAATCACCCGCCTCGGCCTCCAGATCGGCGATGTCGTCGTCGTGGAGCGCTCCGGTGACGTGATTCCCAAAGTCGTGCGCGTCTCGTCCCAGGGCTCCTACCGCAAGCCCTTCGAGATGCCCACGGCCTGCCCCGTCTGCGGCAGTCACGTGGTGCGTGAGGAAGGCGAGGCCGCCAGCCGCTGCATCAACACCAATTGCCCCGCCCGCCTCAAGGAATCCATCCTCCACTTCGCCTCCCGCGGCGTCATGAATATCGATGGCATTGGCGAAGCCCTCGTCGATCAACTCGTCGATCGCGGCATCGTGCGCAACGTCGCCGATCTCTACGATCTCAAGATCGAAGACCTCATCAACCTCGAACGTATGGGCGTGAAGAGCGCCACCAATATCCTGCGCAATATCGATCGCTCCCGCCTCAATCCGCTGCCCCGCGTGCTCTCTTCGCTGGGCATCCGCTTCGTCGGGGAACGCACCGCCGTCTTCCTCGCTGAGGCCTTCGGCAGTATGGTCGCCATTGCCAGGGCGTCCGTAGACGAATTGCAGAAGGCCGAAGAGGTCGGCCCCAAAGTCGCCGAAGCCGTGGTCCAGTTCTTCGCCGAAGCCGGCAACCGCGAACTCGTCACCCGCCTCCACAAGGCCGGTCTCGAGTTCGTCTATGAATCCACCCGCCCCCAGGCGGGGCCGCTCACCGGCCTCATCTTCGTCATCACCGGCACCCTGCCCACCTTGAGCCGCGACCAGGCCAAGCTCCTCATCGAACAGGGCGGCGGCAAAGTCTCCAGTGCCGTGAGCAAGAAAACCAGCTTCCTCCTCGCCGGCGAAGATGCTGGTTCCAAACTGACCAAAGCCGCCGAACTCGGCGTCCCCGTGCTCTCCGAAGCCGACCTGCAGTTGATGCTCACCGCCAGTTAGCCCCGCCGCCCCCCAGTGGGGCGGACGCCTTCGTCCGCGCGGGACCCCTGCTCCCGCTCTTCCTGCCAGGAGTAGACTACCTCCGGCCATCGAACTACCAGGCGGGGCGTCGGCCGCAGTCCGGGAGGACCGCCCCGCAATCCACTCGCGCCAGGCCCGCACACCTGCAAGCGGCGGGCACTCGATGCGGCGCCCTTGGGAAGCGCCCTACTGGTCTTTCATCAGTTTCGCCACGCGCTTCATGCCCGCTTTGATTTCGTCCGTCGCTTCCACCATCTGATTGGTGTCGTAGATCACGCGCGGCGTCAGGAACACCACCAGCTCCGTGCGGCTCTTGGAGGCGCTCTTGGCCCCGAAGAACGCGCCCAGCCCCGGCAGCCGGCTCAGAAACGGAACGCCCGCCGTGCTTTGCAGGTTGCTCTCCTGAATGATGCCGCCGATTGCGACCGTGTCCCCGTCCTGCACCGTGATCTGCGTATTGAACGAGCGGTTCGAAAACGAGGGCGATTGAATGCTGCTGGATGCCGCCGGTGCCTGCGGCGCGCTCACATTCTGGTTGATCACCATCGTCACCACGCCGCTCGAATTTACCCGCGCCAGTATGTTCAGCGTCACACCCGTGGAAACGTTGCTCACCGTGTTCGTGAACAGCGAATTCCCTCCCTGCTGCACCCCGCCCACAGCCTGCGAGGTCAACACCGGCACACTGTCGCCCACGTTCATGGTGGCGGCAATGCTATCCGTCGCGATGATGCTCGGCGCGGAAATTACCCGCGAATGGCTGGCCGCGTCGGATGCCGAAAGCGCCGCCAGCAGTTCGTGGCTCTTCAACACCAGCGCGCCCGTGGTCAGCGCCACTCCGCCCGCGCCCGAAGCCGCCGCCAGAATCCGCGCGGCCGCGCCCCCCGATCCCGCGTTCTTCTGCTCCAGATACGCCGTCACACCCATGCTGAACGCGCCCGTCAGATCCACTTCGTAGATCTTCGCGTCGATCAGCACCTGCCGCGGCGGCACATCCAACTGCCGCAGCAGATCGAGGATCTGATCGTATTCCTGCGCCGTGCCCTTGATCAGAATCGTGTTGTCGAACGGGTTCGGAATCACCATCGGTCCGCGCATCTGCTGTTGCTGCATTCCGCCGCCCACGTTGTTCCCCACAAACTCCCCGGTCTGCCCCACGCCGCCCCCGGTTCCCGTCCCCGTGGTGGTGCTGCCGATTCCCAACGGACTGCCGTTCGTCATCCCGCCGTAGCCGGTCTGGCCGTAGCCGCCCATGCCGTAGCCACCCATGCCGTAGCCGCCCATGCCATAGCCGCCCATGCCGCCGTAACCGCTCATGCCGCCATAGCCACCCATGCCGCCGTAACCGCTCATGCCGCCGTAACCGCCCATGCCGTAACCACCCCCCGTCATCGCGCCCAGGCCGCCCATATTGCCGCCCATGCCGTAGCCGCCCATTCCCATGCCGCCGCCACCGCCCACGCCGCCGCCATTCATCGCCAGCGCGCTCAGCGCCATCATCGCCATCGGGTTGCCACTGTAGAGCGCCATGATGGCCATTGCCACCGTCTCCGATTTCGCGTACTTCAGCCGGTACACATAACTCGTCACCGCCCCCGCCGAGGCCTTCACCTTGATATCCAGCTTGCCGATCCACGTCTCCACCTGCGTGAAGATGCCCGGGTTCGGCGCCACCGCGATCAGCGTATTGATCCGGTCCACCGCGATGAACTTCACCGATCCCGCAGCCTTGTCCGAAAGCGCGTAGGCCTTGAATACCGCGTCCAGTTCCTTCGAAAGTTCGCTCGGACGGCTGTTCTCCATTTCGAACAGGCGCACCCGTTGCCCCGCGAATTGATCGCTGTCGAACAGCGCGATCAGTTCCATCGTGCGCTTCATGTTGCGGGAATTGTCCTCGATCAGCAGCAGGTTGGCCGGATCGTACGTGCTCATGTACGCGCCTTGCCCCAGAAACGGCTTCACCAGGTTGGAAATCTCGCTCGCCGTCGCGTACTTCAGGAACATCAGGTTCATCACCATCCGTTCGTCGTCCGGCAGTGTTTTCTGGTCCACATTGATGCGCGGGCTCAACGGCAGTTGGTTGATGCGGTTCACCGGCACAATGCGGTAGAACTCGCCCACCTTGATCATCGCGTCGCCGTTCACCCGCAGGATCGTCTCCAGCAGCGGCATGTAGTCCACCGGTTTCACTTCCCCATACGTGAAGATCGAAACCGTTCCGCGCACCTCCGGATCGATGATGTAGTTGATCTTCAGCCGCTTCGCCAGCAGATCGATCATCTCCGTCAGCGACGCGTTCGGCATGATGAACGCCCCGCTATCGGTCAGCCGCGGAGCGTCGCTCGCCGGTGCCTGCGGCGCCGCCGCCTGCCCCGGGGCACCTGCCGCGGGCTGGACCTGCTGAGCCGGTTTCGGCTCCGGCTCGTTGCCCGCGGGACCCACTACTTTGGAGGGCGCAACCTGCGCCATCAGCGCCGTGCTGGCAACCAGTGCAATCGAAATCAAACGGAGTTGGGACAAAGAGCGCATCGAAATTAATCCTGTTTGGTAGCTACTTTGGAATCGGATTGGGACTGGGATTGAGCCTGCTGCAACGCTGCCTTCTCGGCCTCGTCCAACTCGGTCTTCTTTTTGTCCCACTTCCAGGGGCCGAAGGGTCCGGCCTTCTCGAAGTGCACCACGTCGCCGTCTTCGCGAGCCTTCAGCCCGGCGGAACCGGCGGCGGCGGCCGGCGCACCCGATCTGGAGATCGTCGCCGGAGAGATCGTCGCCGGAGAGATCGTCGCCGGAGAGATCAGCGCCGGAGAGATCAGCGCCGGAGCCCCCGTGTCCTCCCGCTTCGCCACGCCGAACGGAGTCTTACGGTACAACCACTTCTTGCCCTGTGCGTCCGTGAAATGGTAATCCCCGTCCGCACCCGCTACCGCGCCCTCCGGAATCGTCAGCGGCTGCGCCACCCTCACCGGCTTCGCGGCCGGCTTCCTGGCCGCGGTCTTCTGCGTCTCTGTCTGCGGCTCCGCGGCGCCCAGCGCCAGCCCGGATACCAATATTGCGAAAAACAGTCTCATTGAAATGTCCTTATGTTCCTACTTCACCGGCTGCTACTTCACCGGTTCCCACACGCACGCTTTGCCGAACGGCGTCGCAATCGAAGACTTGCGGAACCCGCCCACCACGGTGCCATCGGGCGTACCGTCATTCACCGCGCAGGTCTTCAGCCCCTGCGGCGTCAGATCGCCCTGCACTCCCGTGGTCGCCGCTACCGGCGCGGGCGGGGGTGGTGCGGCCGCTGCCGGCCTTGCCTCCGCCGCGGGCGCTGCTGCCGGCCCGCCGCGATCCGCCAACTCCCGCAACGTACGCGTCACATTCTCCTGGTTGAACGTCCATTGAAACGTGATGTCATTAGTATTGACGTCCACCAGCCGGAATTGGCCGATCTTGTCCCCCGGTTTTAATGCTTTTTCCGGCATCCCCGGATGTTCCACCAGCAGCGCCATCGCTCCATCGCCCAGATTCATCTGCCCGTGATAGCGCGGCAGGTCCGGCATCGGCGGGGGCGGCGGCGGCGGCGGGGGCGGATCGTGCACCACTTCCGAACTGCGCGAGGGGTGAAATAGAAACTTCTGCGCGATGAAGTTGTACCCCGCCGCCAGCACCGCCGGATCGCCCGGCAGCGGCGTGAACGGTGGCGTCGCCGCCGGCTGCACCTTCGCCCGGCGGACCGCCGCCGCGCGCGCCTGCGATGCCAGGTATTCGTTGCGCAGTTGCATCCCCCCGCCGATCAACACCAGCGCCAGCACCGCGTTCAACAGGATCAGCCTCCGGTTCATAACCCGCCTCCCGTCTTCTTTTCCTGCGCGATCTTCTTTGTCACCACACCCGAAAGGCTCAACCGCACTTGAATCACCTTGTTCTTATCCGGACCGCCG
This sequence comes from uncultured Acidobacteriia bacterium, assembly GCA_903876865.1. Lineage (GTDB taxonomy): Bacteria > Acidobacteriota > Terriglobia > Bryobacterales > Bryobacteraceae > Solibacter. Next base: position 6,292 of record CAIRBY010000079.1, on the reverse strand, counting down.
GTGATCTGAATATCGCTCGTGCTCAGCGCCTGCGGCTCGTTCGCCAGCGCCGCCAGCAGGTTCACCAGTTGCTCGATCAGGCAAGTGAACCGCACCGTCACCGTCACCTGCCCGTAATCCGTACCCAGCGGCTTCACCGTGGAATCTTCCACGCCGCGGATATCGATTCCGTTGCCCGCCCCCACCGCGTGCAGCAACTCCTGCAACTGCGCCTGCGCCTGCGCTCCGGTCTCCGCTTTCAGAATGCCTTTTTCCCGCGCATCCAACTCCGCCGCCGCCTGCTTCAGCACCGCTTCCTTGCCCGGCACCGTCCCGGCGATCTGCCGCAGCCGCTGCAACCGCTTCTCCGCCATCGGCACGCTGTTGCTCGCTCCCACCACCGCCGGATCGCGATCCGCCAGCACTACGAACCGCAGCAGCAGGATCGTGGCCAGCGCTACCCCACCCAGGATCGCCGTCTTTCGGTCTAAGTTCCCCAGGTTCACTTGCCCTTCCTCCGGTTCGTGCGGATCTGAAACGCTTCGCCGTTCGCGCGCGGCGACATTTGGATCTCCGTCTTCTCAAAGAACGGCGACGAATCCAGAATCTTCAACAACGGCGCCGCCTGCGGAGCCTCTCCGCTCATCCGCGCCGTATCCCGCGCCAGATCGATTGCGTTCGTCCACGCCGGCGGCTCCACCAGATGCGTCAATTCGTTCAGCGCGTCCAGGTCCATCCGCGTCTGCTTCCGGAACTGGTCCAGCAGGAGCGCCCGCGCCCGGTCCCGGTCGATCTCTTTATCCACCGCGTCCGCCCTGCGGTGCAGCGGCTCCAACTTCGCGATCTCTCCGTCCAGCTGTTTCAAATACTGCTTCTCGCTCCAGGACGCATACCCCGCGATCGACCCCGCCACCGCGAGCAACAGGCCAGCCAGAATCGCCGTGGGCACAAACACGGCCCGCGAATTGAAGCGCCGGTATTCCGCGGGCAGCACGTTCGCCGCCGGCGCCAGGTGGGGGCATGCCCCAGCGAGCGCCGCGGCGTACGGCAGTGCATTGCGGGAAAGATCGTTCGCCACCGGATTCACGGTGGGCTTCGGCAGAATCTCTTCCAGCGTGCGCGGCGCCGTATCCGGCGCCAGGCGCAACTCGGAAAGCGCCAGCGCCGTCGCGCGCGCCTGCGGCAACTGGAACTCCGCGCTGAACAGCGGCTTCGACCGGCTCTCGCCGTAGACTTCCACCGCGCCCGCGCCCGTGCGGCTCAGCGCCACGAATCCATCCCCGCCGTGCCCCGCGCCATTCAATCCGATGGCCGCATGCACCGCCGCCGCCGAAAACGTGAAGCTCCGCACCGCGATGCCCGCTTCCACAAACAGCGCCACATACCGCTCGATCGCCGTACGCCGCGCGATCCCCACCAGCACGTGTCCGTATGCCAGCGGCGACCAGCCCCACTCGATATCGTCTTCCCCGTAGGGATGCAGCGTGTCCATCTGGAAGCGGATCGCCCCTTCCATATCCTTCGCCGCCACTCCCGGCAGCGCCAGTTCACGCACGATCACCTCGCGCCGCGGCAACAGCACCGTCGCGCTCAGCCGCTCCACGCCGCACGCCTTCAGCAGTTCCGTGTACTCGCGGCCCCACTCGGCCGCCGGACGCGCCGCGAAGTTCGCGATCGTGGCCCGCCCCAGCACCGCGATCCGGTTCGGCCGCACCCGTGTCACCGCGACCTCCAGATCCGTCGCGCCAATCTCAATGCCAACGCCGGTGCCGAAGGCCAGCAGTTTTCGAAAATCCAGATTCAGGGAAGAGGCTGTGGACATGGCCAGGGTTAGTTGCTCCCGTTCGGGTTCATGCCGAACGCATTGTTTCCGAACGCATTCTTTCCGATCGCGTCGTTCTGGAGAGCGTCGCTCTGGTTTGAGTCGCTCCAGGTAGTGTCGTACCACCGCAGCACGTGGATCGGCGAATCGAAGCCGCGCGGCGTATATTTCACCTGCGCCGCCACCGTCCGCCGCATATCGCTCAGCCGCCCGTTGGGCAGCCGCACCCGCGCCGTCGCGCGGATCGTGAGAATCGAGTTTCCTTCCAGCCGCAGCGAACCGGACGCCACTCCCATCGAGGATTGCAGTTGCGAGAGCCGCCCCGGATCCAACGGAGCCATGCGCCGCATCTGCACCAGCATCTGGATGCCGCCCGCCGGAACCCCAACCGCCGAGAGCACCGCCGGGTCCGCCGTATTCGCGTCCACCTGAGCGCTGGAACCGTACACCGACAGGCAATCCACCAGGCCGCTGCGCCGCACCAGCCGTGGTCCGCCGCCCGCCCCCATGCCCGCTTCCATGCCCATCCCCATGCCCATCCCAATGGGCGCAAAAGTCCCCTGGGAAGGGACATACGTGCCGTAAAACAACTCTGGTGTGACGCCTCTCACGGATAGTAATTCCTCAATCTCTTGAAAAGACGCGTTTCCGCCCGGAAAAGACGGACCCCCGAAGCCGGAAACATCGCCCCCGCCGCCCGCCCGCCGCGCCATAATCCCCCCAATCACATCGGACGCCTGTCCGCCCTCCACTCCCAGCGCCGCCATCAGCCGCATCAGGCGCTCCGGCGAGACCGCATTCACGTCCAGCTTGGCCGTCTCCGGGATCAGTTCCACGTGCGCCACGCCGCTCGGAAACTGGTAATCCACCCAGGCCGAACCCTTCTTGATCTTGCGATTGTCCGCGTAGACGCTGCTCCACAGCACTTCCACCGCCGCCCGGTCCACCGCCCCCACCGCCAGGTAGTAGCCGCGGATCTCGTCCAGTTGGGTCGAGGTCCGCCCCGTCTCTCCGCGCACCGTGTTGGCCAGCGAAAACGCCACCGCCGCCAGCGCCGCGCTGATCCACAGCACCATCAACAGCGCGCTCCCGCGCCTTGCCAAGCCGCCACGCCTAGCCGCGTTACTGATCGACATACACGACCTCCGCCGCCCGGTAGATCCTCAACGGCGCCACCGTACTGATCGGCTGCAGCCGCCCACGGTCCGGTTGGCTCGGCGCCATCTCGATCCGCACCGCCTGCGGCCACGTCTGGCTCCCGAACTGCGGCGACCAGATCGCCGCCATCATCATGTCCTTCGGCCGCGCCAGGTAGTTGAAGCGGCAGTAGGCCAGCTTGTCCGCCAGCACGAAGGAGTTCGGCCCCACGCTCGGCCCGAACGCGCCCCCGCCCCCGCACAGCTTCCCCATTGCCGCCGGACCGGTATAGGGAGTCTCGTTCACCAGCAGCCGCACTCCTGACCCGTCCGACCCCGGCGCCACGAAGATCTCCAGCACCTGCGGCCTGCCCCGCCACGCCCCCTGCAGTGAGAAGCTCGAGACCAGCCGCATGGATTGCGACGAGCCCTGGAAGAACGCCGTGCGCGCCTCCATGCAGTTGGAGACCACCGGAATCATGCCTTCCAGTTCCTGCTCCAGGATGCGCTGCGCCCCCATCACCCTGCGGTTATCCATCAGCCGCGCCTGCGTCCTGGAGTACGCCGTCATCCCGATCCGCAGCGCGAACAACAGCCCCACCGAAAGCAGGCTCAACAGCGTGACCGCGATCAACAGTTCCATCAGCGTCACGCCCGCCCTGGAATCCCGCCCCGCGCCTTGCCTCCCACCACCACGCCGCATCAGTTCGTACCTCCCGGGCTCATGTCCTGATCCCGCAAGGTGCGCCGCCGGTAGCTTTCCAGCGCGAAGCTCTGCCGCTTGCCGCCGGCGTCCCACCAGATCTCCAGTTGCACGCGGTCGAGCGCGAAATCTCCCGGCGCCGGCTGCGGCGATTTCTCCGCCACCGAAATCTGCGCGCGCCACCCGCACGCCAGTCCGCCCGCATACTCGGGCGGAAACACTCCCTCGAGCTGTGCGTTCCCTGGCAGCTTCGGATCCGCCAGCAAATCGTTCATGCGCAGCCGCGCCAGCTGCACCACGCGATCGTAATCGCGCAGCTTGGCCGCATTGCGCGTCGCCCCCGAGATGCCAGAGAGCAAGCCGGCAATAGCGATCCCCATGATCGTCGTGGCGACAATCATTTCGAGCAACGTGAATCCGCGCCGCCGCCGCAAGTTTTTCTTCACTCCGGTTTCACGTTCTCCACCCGCGGAAAGCCCGTCATCGGGTCCAGGTGCACGATCCGGTGCGCATTGCGCCGGTTGCCCAGTTGAATGCTGATGCCAGGCACGGTCGCGCCCGGCACGAACAGAATGTGGCGCGGCCCCATCCCCCCGCCGTCGTTGGCCGGCAGCACTGCTTCGATACTGACGCCATCGGGCAGTTTGAGTTCTTTCGTCACGCCCGCGTCGTTCGTGAACAGTATCAACCGCCCCTCCTGCGCATCGATGACCACTTCCACCGGCTGCTGAAACCGCTCCGTCCGGTTCACCGCCACGTTCAGGAACGTGGCGACTCCATCCGTCGCCGTGAGCATGCGCACGCTGTCCAACCCGGCCATGGCGGAAGGAAAGCTGATGCCCACGATCAGCCCGATGATCCCCACCACCACCACCATCTCGATCAGCGTGACGCCGCGCTCTCTATTTGTTCTTCCAGCTGACGATATCCGCATTGATCCCTTCGCCGCCGGGCTGCCCGTCCGCCCCCAGGCTCATGATCTCCGGTTCGTCCACCTGATGCTCGCCCGGGAAGTGGTAGACGTAGTCGTGCGCCCACGGATCCTTGGGCACATCCTTCGGCAGGTACGGCCCGTTCCACTGGAGCACGTCCGCCGGCTTCACGCGCAGCGCCGCCAGGCCCTGCTCGGTGGTGGGAAAGCCTCCCGTATCCAGCTTGTAGGTGCCCAGCGCCGTCATGAAGCCATCGATCTGCGCCTGCGCCTGCGTCATCTTGGCTTCGTCCACCCGCTTGAATAGCGCGGGTCCCACCAAAGCCACGAACAGCCCGATGATGGTCACCACCACCAGCATTTCGATCAGGGTGACGCCCGCTTGGGAACGGCGTCGAGTGCTCTTTTTAGATTTGGTCATAGTTACCTAGCCAGCTTACATCGCCACGTCGTTGATGCTCGTAATCGCCAGCAGCATGCTCAGAATCAGCGACCCGATCAGGATGCCCATGATCAGAATCACCGCCGGCTCGAAGATTGCGGTGAAGCGCCGGATCGCCGCCCGAGTATCGGTCTCGTAAATCTCCGCCATCCGGGAAAACATCTGGTCCAGCCGCCCCGTCTCTTCGCCCACCGTCAGCAGGTGCGCCGCCAGCGGCGGAAACACGCCCGCCTTGCGCATCGGTCCCGCGATCCCTTCCCCGCGCTTCACGCCTGTCGCCACACCCACCAGCGCGCCCGAGATCAGCTTGTTGTTCAAAGTCGCCGCCGCGATGCCGAGCGATTGCACCAGCGGCACCGTGTTCCCCAGGAGCGTGCTCATCGCCCGCGCAAACCGCGCCGTCTCCGCCTTCAGCAGCGCATCGCCCAGTAGCGGCAGCTTCAACCGCGCGCCGTCCCACCATAGCCGCCCCGCCACCGTGCGCGTATAGATGCGCCAGCCGATCAGCAGGATCGCCAGCGCGCCCGCTGCGATCCACCAGTACGCCGTCACCACGTTGCTCACTTCCAGCAGGATCTTGGTCGGCGTCGGAATCTTCATCGTCGAATCGCTGAAGATGGTCGCGAAGCGCGGCACCACGAACGTCAACAGAAGAATGATCGAGGCCAGGCCCACGCACGCCAACAGCGCCGGATAGATCATGGAGGAGATGATGTAATTGCGCAGATCGTCGCGCGACCGTTCGAACTCCGCCAGCCGCTCAAAGATCACCGCCAGCGAGCCCGAAGCCTCGCCCGCGCGCACCATGTTCGTGTAGAGATCGCCGAAGTAATCCGGATGCGTGCCCAGGCTGTCCGCCAGCGACCGCCCCGCCTTCAGCACGCGCAGCACGTCCAGCACGATGAATTTGAAGGAGGCCTGCTCCGTCAGTTCCGCCGTGATGCTCAGGGCGCGGTCCAGCGGCACGCCCGCGTTCAATAGCGTGGAAAGCTCCTGCGTGAAAAACAGGACGTCGCGCCGCCGGCCCTTCTTGAAGGCGGGCAGTTTGAATTCGAAGGAGGCGCCCTTGGGCGCCACACCCACATAGATCGGCGTCAGCCCCTGCTTGCGCAGGTCGCGCGCCACCACTTTTTCGTTCTCGCCCGTCAGGCTCCCGGTGCGGATCTTCCCATCGCTCGCCACAGCCCGGAAAAAGAAACTAGCAGCCATCGGATGCTCCGTAGGACAGGCCTCCCGGCCTGTCGCGTCGAGGGGCGCCAGCGTAGGGCAGGCGCTTTCG
>CAIRBY010000078.1 GCA_903876865.1 uncultured Acidobacteriia bacterium | reverse complement strand
GTCATGATATTGATGGTTTGCCCAAGTGCCCACAGGCACACCACCGCGGTGAGCAGTGCCGCCGGGATGGTCACGACGACGATCAGTGCGCCGCGCCAATTGCGGAGGAACAGCAGCACCGCAAGTGCCGTCAAAATGGCTCCTAACAGGGACTCATTCACCAGGTTCCGGAGCGCGGCGGCAACGTAGCCCGACTGGTCGAATTCGAGCGTTACGCTGACGTCCTCCGGCACCACTTTGCGCATGTCGGGCAGCGCGGCTTTCACGCGCTCTATCACGCGCAGTGCCGAGGCGTCGGCGCGCTTCGTCACCTGGATATAAACCGTGCGCTTACCGTTCACGTGCGCGTAGCCTGTGATGATGTCGGTGCCGCTTTCCACCACCGCAATGTCGCGCAGATACACCGCCGGAGCCGAGCCGGGACGCAGGGGCGCATCCAACAATTCGTCCAGCTTTCCGCCCAGCACTGCATTGGTAGAGGCGATGTAGTTGACATCACCCATGCGCAAATTGCCAGCGGGCAAGACTGTGGACGCGCGATTCACGGCGGTGATCGCTTCCTCCGGTGAGATACGGTATTGCCGCAGTTTGTCGGGGTTCAGCCTGACGACGATCGTGCGCTGGTTGCCGCCGAAGGGAGGTGGCGCGGACACGCCTTCGAGCGTCGCGAACAGCGGCCGCACACGATTCAGAGCGATGTCTTGCATCTCGGCCGGCAGTCGCATGGGGGATGCGAAAACCAGTTGGCCGATGGGCACGCTACCCGCATCGAAGCGGGTGATGAAGGGCGGCACGGTCCCAGGCGGCATGAAGGCGCGGGCGCGATTGACATAGCCCACTACTTCGGCCATCGCCTGGCTCATGTCCGTTCCGGGATGGAAAACCAGTTTCATCAGGGCAGCGCCCTGAATGCTCTTGGACTCGACGTGTTCAATGCCCGTGATGTAGAGGAAGTGGTACTCGAAGTAGTAGGTGATGAAGCCTTCCATCTGCGCCGGGTCCATGCCTCCGTACGGCTGCGCGACGTACACGGTTGGCGAACCGACGTTCGGGAAAATATCCGCTGGCATACGCCGGATTGCAATCCACGCGAAGGCTGCTATTGCGAGCACGGCCACTAGAACCGTGATCGGCCGACGCAAGGAGAAGAGTACCAGTCTCATCGTGAGGGCCTATTTCACTGCATCCAGAAACGGCTGCAAGTCTCCGCGCGCGGTGGCAACGCCCAACTGCATGCGCCAGACGTTGAGCTTCGCCAGCGCTTCGTCGATTTCCGCCTGGAGCAGCAAGCGTTGCGCCTCCGCCACTTCGAGCAGCGGCGCCAAGCCGCTCTTATAGCGCGCTTGGGACTGGTCTATGGCGCTGCGGGCGGCATCCGCTTGAACCGGGGCCAACGCGGCCAGTTTCCGCGCGGCGTCGAGTTGTGCCAAAGCCCGCTCCGCTTGCGCAGAAAGATCCTGCTTTATCCGGTTCAGCCGTGCTGTCTCCGCCATAGCCCGGTGACCTTCTGCTTCGCGCTGCGCACGAACTTGTGGCTGGTCGAGAAACGGGAAAAGCACAGAGAATCCCAATCCCCAGTTGTAGTAGTTAGAGCCCAGTCCGTTCGCCCCACCCATCGATGCTCCGTCCGCGGTGAAGCCGGTTCCACGCGCGTAGAGCGAACTCTGCAGGAAGAATCTCGGCGCGTAGGACTTAGCGAGTTCTTTGCGACGGGCTTCGGCCTCGTCCACGGCAGCCCGCTGCTCCGCCATCGCGGGATGCGCCAGCAGGACGGAAAATGCGGTGATTTCACGGGCAACAGCGGGCTGTTCAGCCAGTTTCCCCGCGACCGGGGCCACGGTCTCCGACGGATCGCCAGTCAACTGCGCCACCGCCACGCGTGACGTCTTGGCGGCCAGTTCGGCCTGTACCACCTGCGCTTCCGCTGCCGCGCGCTCGGCGGTCGCACGCGCCAGGTCCGAGCCCGGTTTCAACCCGGCGTCGGACAGTGCGCGCACACTCGTCTCCAACGCTCGTGCCCTTTCGAGCGAGGCCTGCGCCCGATTGACCGTTGCGTCTGCCGCCAACACCGTGAGAAACGCATCCGCCGCCGCAGCCTCCACCTCGAATCGGGTGCGTGCAACCGCTTTCTCCGCTTTCGCGAGGGACGCCTGCGCGGAGGTTACGTGCGCCTCGCGCTGGCCGAGGTCGAACGGTTCCCAGCTCACCAGGAATCCTGCCGTTGAGCCCCAGGCACTGGTGCCGGCGTTTTGGAGATGGATCGGTCCGGAGATGGGCGAGGTGACTGAGTTTGGCAGCAATAACCCGGGCACGTTGTTGTCCGTGGCTCGATTGAACTGGAGCACCGATTGGGCTTTCGGCAGAAAGACCGTGCGAGCTTCCCGCACACCGGCCGCCGCCGCTGCGGATTGCTCCAGCGACACCGCGACTCCCGGATACCTGCTTCCGGCACGCTCGACTACCTCGCGCAGTGTCCACTGGGCGCACAACAACCCGGCAGACAGGGGGAGACTCGCCAGGATAAGAAATGCACGCAAGAACATGTGACGCTGAACGAACTCCTACTCCCGGCTGATGCCCCGCTTACTTCGCCGGACGAATTTGACCAAGTGTAACGTATGTTCGGTCGGGACCTCGGTCTCAATCCGGCGTAAAGCCTCCTCCTGTTTCAGGTTGGAACGGTAAAGCAGTTGGTAGGCGGCCTTGAGTGGTTCGGTATCGGCCCGCGTGAACCCGGCCCGGCGTAAGCCTACCTTGTTTAGCCCATTCGGCGTAATATATAAGCCGCCATACAGAAAATAAGGCGGCGCATCCATATTCACTCTGACGCCACCGGCAATCATCGCCAGCCGCCCGATTTTCGAAAACTGGTGGATCGCAATCTCTCCCGATACGAATACCTGGTCTTCGATCTCAACGTAGCCCGCTATTAGTGAGCAGCTCGCGATCACTGTCCCTGACCCAATCACGCAATTGTGCGCGATGTGGCCCGACGTCATGATGTAGTTATCGTTGCCTAGAACCGTTTCCGACTCGGGTGCCGTACCTCGTGAGATCGTGAAATGTTCGCGAATGCGATTGCCATTACCGATCTTCAAATAGCTACGTGCTCCGCTGAAGTTCTTGTCCAGCGGGTCGGTGCCGAGCACGGTGCCCGCTGAAATCTCGTTCCGCTCGCCCAAGGTCGTCCAGCGCTTGATGTATACGTACGGCTCAAGCAGGCAGCGCGGCCCCAGCACCACGTCCTGTTCCACTACGCAATACTCGCCGATACGGCATTGCGGACCGATTTGCGCCTCGGAATGCACGACGGCAGTGGGAGCGACGTAAGCCGACGCGTCAACTGGCATAAACTTCTATCGTACAAGCCTCATCATGAAAGTCATCGAGATCGCCGAATGGTTAGGCCTTCCCTACGAGGGAGAGGCGAATAGAAACGTCGAGCAGGCCGCGCCGATCGAGTCCGCCGGTCCCGCGGAAATCGCCTTCGCCCAGCCGCGTAAAGCCCGGCGCGAAGTGGAGGACTCGCACGCCGGCTGCATCATCGTAACTCTGGAGTTTGACAACGCGGCGGGGCGCACAATCATCCGCTGCAAGGACCCCCGTGCGACTTTCGCGAAGATCGTCGCGCGTCTGCATCCGCCCAAGCGGCCGGAACCTGGCATCCACGAGTCTGCGGTGGTTTCGCCTTCGGTGCGGTTCGGAGACGGGGTTTCCGTCGGTCCCTTGGCCGTCATCTCGGACCACGTTGAGATCGGAGATCACACGACAATCGGGGCGCATTGCTCCATCGGGACAGGCGCGCGCATCGGACCGGATTGCACCCTCCATGCGGCAGTGACCATTTACGAGCGGACCGAGGTGGGAGCACGCACGATCTTGCATTCGGGCGTCGTCCTGGGCGCGGACGGCTTCGGGTTCAACCGGACCAGCAGCGGCTACGAGAAATTCCCGCAGATCGGCCGCGTCGTAGTGGGCAGTGACGTGGAACTTGGCGCGAATGTGACCGTGGACCGCGCCGCGCTGGGAGCAACCACCATCGGCGACGGGTCGAAGTTCGACAACATGGTGCACGTCGGCCACAACTGCACCATCGGCCGCAACGTGATCATTGTCGCCCAGACGGGTGTGGCCGGTGGGTCGGTGATTGAGGACTGGTGCGTCATCGGAGGCCAAGTCGGCATCGGGGACAACGTTCGCATCAAGAGTGGAGCAATCCTGGGGTCGAAGAGCGGCGTGTTGACGGGCAAGATCCTACCGGGCGACGGACAGGTTTACTGAG
>CAIRBY010000077.1 GCA_903876865.1 uncultured Acidobacteriia bacterium | reverse complement strand
AGGCTAGCACCGTGGACGCCAGTGGCTGCACCGCCCTCACGTCCCTCGACGCGCCCAACGCCAGCACCGTGTACGCCAGTGGCTGCACCGCCCTCACGTCCCTCGACGCGCCCAACGCCAGCTACGTGTACGCCAGTGGCTGCACCGCCCTGACCGAACTGAAGGCGGATGCGGCGGATTACGTGGACGCCAGCGGATGCACGGCCCTGAGGCGCGATCCGAGCAAGTAGAGAAGGACCCGCCATGCCAGCGCTCCCCAACCAACCCCCGCCCCGACTTCCGGCGCCGCCGCCGTTGGCGACGCTATTCCTGTTGGATACGGCGTATCAGCGCCCGTGCTACTGCTGCATGCGCACGGGTCCGTGCCGCCACCGGGAGCCCCTGGTCGAACTGGCCGAGGCTACACAGAGCCCGGCAGCGCCCGGGGAGCCATTGCCGTGGGATCGCCCCTCGGTGCGGATGCGGCCTGGCCGAGCGGAGGCGCTGTGAACGCGGGGGATCTGGTGCGCGTGCGAAACGCGAAACGCGAGGTTATCGCCACGGTTGTCCACTTGGCGACAGTGGCGGAATTGCCGCGCCTGCGATGGAAGGATTTCCAGTATCTGAAGGTGGCGGCGGTGCAACGCCTGCTCGCCGAGTGGGGCGTAGGAGAGATAGCGCTGCTGACCTACCGGCTGAAGGTCATGGGGCGGATGGTGAAGACTCACCAGTTCTGTGCCTTCGATATTGCTGGCCGGTGGGTGGACAAGCACAAAGAGGATCTGCAGATTGAACCAGCGGGGCAGGAGATGGAGGGGATAGCAGATGGCAGGTAGAAGGGTGAAGGAACTGACACCGGCGGAGTGGCAGGAGGCGGTGGACCTGGCGGCTGCCGCCCTGGTGGTGCACAAGGCGAAGCAGCATGGCGCCATCTCGGTCGATCTGGACTGCGCCCCGCTTCGGTGCGAGCGGATTCTCCGGAGAGGGGCCGAGCTGGGGTATGCCCCGAGGCTGGAGCCAACGGTCCAGGTCTCCTCCGTTTTGGGCAGGTTTTTTGGCCTGATAGTGCTCCCACCGTCTCAACTGTCGTCTTACGTGAAGGAGGCGTAGGGGTGGCGTTCCCAAAGACCTGGTTGAAGTCCGTGCCGGAGATTCTAAAGGTTTTAACGGAATCCGAATTTAGTGATTTCAGCCGAAGTGAGGTAGAGGTTTTATTCGGCGTAAGCCGCGCGACGGCCGCGAGAATCATGGCTGAGGCTGGGGGTGGAAAGTGCAAGTCGGCCGGGGTCGCACGGAAGATCCGTAAGCAGAAACTGATTGCCTTCCTGACTTCCGACTGCGTGCGGAATGAGTTTGAGGCCGACGAGGCGCGACGTGCGCAACTGGCGGAACAGATTGCGGTTGCGCAGAAGGAGGCGCAACTCAGGGCGGTCAAATTGCCCGCTGTCCGACTGCAACGGTGGCCTGGGATCAATGAGTTACCGAACGTATACATAGATGGTGGCATCCTGCGGGTCGTCTTCTCGTCGCCCGAGGGGCTACTCGTGGAACTGTACTCCGTGGTCATGGCGGCCCAACAGAACCTTCCGGCCTTCAGGCAGGACTGCATGGCTGGGTTTCCGGAGTCCTCGCCGGAAACGGCGAGTGGTGATGGCGGTAGGGAAATGGAAATTCTGTCCGAGGTCGAGGCGGCGCATGGCGGCGGTGAGGCCGTGCAAGAAGGTGTAGCTTGCCGCACATCGGAATCACCCGCGGCGGAGCCCGCGTTTGCAGCGCAGATTTGAGGAATCGGCGGTAGGGGTTTCTGCACACCGCCAGGGAGAGGAGAGAGGAGACACATGGCAGATATGAAGGGCCGCAAGTGGTCCGCAGCCGACGACCAGGCGCTCGGCCAATACCTTAACCGCATGGACGCGGAGAAGGAGCCCGCCGCGATCGACGGGACGGCGAGCCCAACCGAGGGGCTGTTCGTAAAGATAGCCCTGGAAGATTTCAATACGTTCTTGGCCTGCAACCACGGCCTGGCCGCCGAGGCGAGCGCCGCGCGCGAGGAAGTGCGCGCCGCGAAGATCGATCTCCGCGCACTCAAAATCATCGCCATCGCGTATGCGGTGGTTGCGCTCCTGGCAGTCTTGTTCGCAGTAGGCGCGGCATCGCGCGCCCGGCGCCGCCAGGAGCCATACAAGTTTCCCGGCAATCCCGCCGGGATAAAGGGGGCACATGCCCTGGTTCGATAGATGGCTACCGGTGGATCTCTGCCGGCGCCTGCACACACTGGAGAAAAAAATGGAAGACCAACAGACGCAACTTGACGGCATCACCAAGGAAATCACCGACGCCAGCGCGGCCCTCGCGGCATCGCAGGCCGACATCACTACGCTCTCCGCCGGGATCACCGGTCTGGAGCAGAACGTCGCGACCCTGGCGACGGAAGTGGCGAAGTTGAACGCGGTGGGTCAGTCCTCGGCCACACCGTTGGATCTGACGGCGCTGACGTCCGCCGCGGCGAATCTCGTCGCGGTCGCGGGTACGTTGAAGGTGGACGCGGATGCGGCGGTGGCGAAGTTGCCCGCGGCGCCGCCGGCTCCGGAACCGGCCCCGGCCCCGACCGCGGCATAGCATCGAGTTTGTAGCGCGGGTGCCGGCCACTCAGACCGGAGTTGTTGAGGGTAGAGCTTGGTGCGGGCGGTGGATGAGCCATCGCCCGCAGCCAAAGGGGGAGGAGCGGTGGAATTGGCAGAGAAGCAGAAGACGATAAAGTTCTTCGAGGTCAACGTGCGTGGTAAGGACTGGCAAGAATCAGTATCGGCGACCACTGCGGGGGCGGCAAAAGCCTCGTATTTGCGGGACGTGCAGGAGTCCTGGCAGGGGGTGCGTTTTACGGACATCACCTGCCGCCGTATCGGAAGCCTGCCGCCTACTCGCGCGGAGTTGGCTCAACGCGAGGCTGATGTGTTCAACGCCGCTCATCCGATCGGAACACGGGTGCGCTATTGGAGCGGGGTGAAGGAAGGCGAGCCCACCGGCATCGGCGAGATACACCACGCCGCGACGGTAGTCTCGGAGCACGCCTGCGCATGGATCAAGGGGGCCGGGTCCTGCCATTCGATATCGCATGTGGAGGCGATCTAGTGAGCGATCAATTGGAAAAGCTGGCCGCGTGCAAGAAGATCGAAGCAGCCCTACTGATGGCGATAGGGATTCACGGGGAGCCTTACGGGAATATTGAGTGTGGTGTCATCCCCGAGTTTCGCCTTGCGCTCGCGGCGGTTTACGTGCTGAGAGTGGCGGTAGAGAAACTGGCGCGCGTCGAGGCAGCGGCGCGCGACGTTGCCACGCTCTGCGATTGCCATAGCGGCGGGGCGCATGGCGTCGCGTGCGGGTGCATCCGCTGCGCGAAGACGGCGGTGCTGCGGGCCGCGATGGAGGGGGAATGATCGCCTACCGCGTGGAACTCTGGTGCAACGGCGTCCGCAAGGTGCGTGGGCGGAAGGAGCCGATCCTCTGCGGCGTGCGGTGGCGCGAGGGCATCGTGCACGATCAGATCGAGGCCCTGCCCACTCTCGCTCGCAACATGCTGGGCCTGGCCGAGGTCGATGGGTGGGTATTCGATGGGCTGAGGCATCTCTGCCCGAAGTGTGGCGCGGGAATGAAAGGATGCGACCCCAATGTGTAATACGGTGAATCTCCCCGGCGGCGGGTATGCCATCGTTTGTGGGGGGCACAATCGGAAGGTGCGGAAGTGCGCGTGCGGGAAGGTTGCGGCGCTGCTATGCGATTGGCCTATCGGCGGCGGGAAGACCTGCGATAAGCCCGTCTGTCAGGACTGCGCGGTGAAGGGCGGACCGAACGTTGATTTTTGCCCAAGCCACGAGAGGCTGAAGCTGTGAGCTACCGTGAGCCCGAGAGTCCGCGCGAGCGGATCATGTTGGAAGTCCACCGCCTGGGGATGGAGCGACACGCCTGCGCTCACTGTGCGGCGTTGGCGTCTCAGATGGTGGCGTTGCTCAACATTCTGCCGCCGGAGTCACGGGTATCGCGGCGGGAGCAGTACCTGGAGTTCTTGGGGCTAGTGCGGCCCGAAGAGTTGACTGTGGAACCCCCAACTCCTTCTCGATAACCCTCCAGCTCATCCCCCGGGCGCGCATCTCTACGGCCAAGTCGCGCCGGAAGATTTTTGCCGGCCGCCCGCAGTGCTTCCCTTTCTTTTTTGCCTCGGCAATCCCCGCGTTGACTCTCGCCACGATGATCCCGCGCTCCAGCTCCGCGAGCAGCCCGAACAGAAAAAGCACAAACTGGCCCATCGGGTCTCTCTGCTCGCTGGAAATATTCTGTGTCACGCTCCGGAGCGCGACGCCGGCCGCGTCCAGTTCCAGGACCGTGGAGACAAACTGCTTCCCTGAGCGCGCGAAGCGATCGATGGCCCACACCAACACAATGTCAATGCGCCTGGCGCGCGCATCCGCCAACATGCGGTCGAAGACCGGGCGCTTCTTCATTGAGCTTTCGACTTCCAGGTACTCGACCGCAGACCAGCCCGGCATCCGCGCGACGTAAGCGCGCAGTTCCGTGAGTTGCATATCGGTAGATTGTTGGTTGGTGCTCACTCGTGCATAGATTGCGGCCCTCATGCGGCGGCCTCGATCGCGGCGAGCAGCGCGCGCTTTTCGAGCAAAGGCATGCGCTTGAGGCGGTTCGCCCACCGGAGTTTCTTCCTCTTTATTCGCTCGCGTTCGCGAAAGTTCTCGCCGAGGTAGCTGTAATCGTGCAGGGCGACCGGGACCGGAAAGTTGAACCAGAGCCATTCCGTGGCCGTGTGGCCGGCGCGCGTCATCGCCTCATAGTGGATGGAGTTCCAGCCCCGCAGCATTTCCGCGTAGAGCGGGCACCAGTAGCCGGAGATCATCACCATGCAATCGAGGTTGAGCAGGACATCGAGCAACTCGCGGTGTTGCGCGTCGCTCATCTCGTGCCGGTAGAGGTCGGCTCGTCCGCGGGTCGAGTGCGGATAGGGCGGATCGCAGTAGACCAGGTCACGCGCCGAAAGCTGCTTGCTGATGAGGTAGCCGATAGCATCCGTTTCTGCGAACTCGAAGTGCCCGGGCCCCCCCGGCAGTTTCAGCGAGGGGAGCAGCTTTCGGTTTTGAGAGCGCATTTCCGTGGCGCGCGGATCCGGCCTCGCCACTTTCGCCGATGGTCGATCGAGCTGGGTCGCGCGCCAGGCCGCGATCACTTCGCGGTCGAGATCGAGTCCGATGTTGCGCGCCGCCGGCCGCTTCATGCGGAGGATGGCGCCGGAGCCGAGGAACGGTTCGATGTAGGTTTCGTGGGGAGGCATCAGATTGATGATCCGCTGGTAGGTCCCTTCGCCGTTCTTTCCGCCTGGGTACGTCATGCCTGCAGCATCGCCGTTTTTGCCGATGTTGTCAAGCGCCATGTACCTTCTATGTACCTGTTTTCGAGGGGCGGACGGAGCGGTTTTCGGTATTCCGCTAAGTCCTTTATTTCGACACCAAAATGGCTCAGTTTTGCTGTGCCAAAACGGTATCTCTACCGAGCGCCGTAAGTTGATGTATTGAAACACTTGGGCTTAGCGGTTTTCACTGTCCCAAATCCAACACTTTTCGGCACGCGCGCGAAAGCCGAAAATGCGCCGCCGCTGACGCCGCAGACGCCGAAATCGGCGCTGTTTTTTTCGCGGCGCGCGGCGCGCGCGGCACGCAACGAAAGTAGACGGTCCACGCGCGCGACGGCAAACTTGCGTTGTAATGAGTGTATGCTGCAGGCGCCCTTTACCAGGCCCACTCGCTATATCAAGCGCCCGTGTTGCGACAGCGCAGAGTTCCAGGTGGCGCACCTGCCGGCGGGCGCATAGATGCGCACCTGGCCCACCGACGCGCGCGAGGAAGAGACGCAGCAGCGCATCCGCGCCGCCGTGGAGGACGAGCGGAATCGATGCCTGAGTATCATCGATGAGCTTGGCATCGAAGGCGCTACGCCAGT
>CAIRBY010000076.1 GCA_903876865.1 uncultured Acidobacteriia bacterium | reverse complement strand
GCTTCGTCCCGCGCGGCCGCACCGCGGACCGTTGGGCGCCTTCTTCAGAGCGTTCAACCGGCTCTTCGAGCGTGGGCGCAATGGGTATCTCTCGGCCTGCGCGGCGCTGATCCGAAAATCTGCGATCGCGCTGTTCGTGCTGGCCGGATGCGCGGCGCTCTCGGCATGGTTCGGCACCAAGCTACCCACCGGATTCCTGCCCGAGGAAGACCAGGGCTATGTGCTGCTCTCGGTGCAACTGCCCAACGCCGCCTCCCTGCAGCGGACGGACGCCGTCGTGAGCCAGATCGAGAAGATCGTGAAGGATGTTCCGGGCGTCGAAACATACAGCGATGTCGCGGGCGTGAATTTCCTCAGCGGCGTCCAGAATACCTACTCCGGCTTCTTCTTCATCAAGCTCAAACCCTGGGGAGAGCGAAAGAGCAAAGCAGCGCAGGCAGCGGAGCTGGTACGAATACTCAACCGCCGGCTGGCACAATTGCCGGAAGGAACGGCATTCTCTATCACGCCTCCCGCGATTCCCGGTGTCGGCTCTTCCGGCGGCTTCACGTTTATCCTGGAAGACCGTTCGGGCGGCAGCATTGCCTTCCTGAACACCAACCTTCAGCAGTTCCTGCAAGCAGCCCGGAAGCGGCCGGAACTGGCGAACCTCACCACTACATTCCTGCCCACGGTTCCCCAGGTCTTCGTCGATGTGGATCGCGATAAGACCATTTCGCAGGGCATCGTGTTGAGCGACGTCTACCAAACCTTGCAGACCTTCATGGGCGGATCGTTCATCAATTACTTCAACCGCTTCGGCCGCCAGTGGCGCGTCTTCGTGCAAGCCGAAGGCGAGCAGCGGACCCGCGCGGAAAACATCGGCGAGTTCTACGTGCGCAACCCGCACGGCGGCATGGTGCCGCTCTCCGCGCTCACCACCACCCGGCGCATCTACGGCCCCGAATTCACGCAGCGCTACAACCTCTACCGCTGCGCCCAGGTATTCGGTGGAGCCGCTCCGGGATACAGTTCGGGACAGGCCATGGATGCCCTGGAAGAGGTGTTCCGCCAGACCATGCCGCGCGAAATGGGCTTCGATTATTCCGGCATGTCGTTCCAGGAACAGAAGGCACGCAAGGGCCTCTCCCCTCTGGTCATTTTCGGCATGTCCCTGGTCTTCGTCTTCCTCATCCTCGCAGCACTCTACGAAAGCTGGACCCTGCCAATGAGCGTCCTGCTGGGAACTCCCGTTGCCGTGGCCGGCGCGTTGTGTACGTTGTGGCTGAGGGACATCACCAATGACGTCTACGCCCAGATCGGCCTCGTCATGCTGATCGGTCTCGCGGCGAAGAACGCCATCCTGATCGTCGAGTTCGCCAAAGTGCGCTACGAATCCGGCATGTCTCTGATGGATGCCGCGCTCGCGGCGGCGAAGCTCAGGCTGCGGCCAATCCTGATGACGTCGTTTGCGTTCGTGCTTGGCTGCGTTCCCTTGTGGATGGCGAGCGGCGCGGGGGCGGTCTCCCGCCGCGTCATCGGCAGTTGCGTCATCGGCGGAATGTCCGCCGCTACCGGCATCGCCGTACTGCTGATTCCGGCCACGTTCTGCATTATGGAAAAACTCGGCCGCAAGCCTGCCGCGCGGCGTGCGCCGGGAGAGGGCCACTAGTATGCGGAGATGCCTTCCCCATGCCGTTCTGCCGCTGCTCGCTTGCCTGACGGGCGGCTGTATCATCGGCCCCAAATACGCCAAGCAGACCCTCGTCGCACCGCCGGTCTTTCGCGGACAGGAGGGAGCGGCCCAGCAGGCTTCACTTGCAGACCTGCCCTGGTGGGAGGTCTTCCACGATGAGACGCTGCAAGGCCTGATCAAGACCGCGCTGACCCACAATCAGGACCTGCGCATCGCCATTTCGCGGGTGGAGCAGGCGCGCCAACTCTCGGTGCAGGCGCGCGCGCAATCGTATCCTTCGGTCGGCTATGAGGCTGGCATGAGCGCGGGAAAGAACGAGTCCATGGGCTCGCCCGCCAACTCCGGCGGAAAGCAGCGCGGCTCCCTGATGGCGGGCTTTGGAGCCACCTGGGAACTGGACGTCTGGGGCCGGATTCGCTGGGCCAACGAAGCCTCGCTGGCCAACTTCCTCGCCACCGGACAGGCCCGCCGCGGCGTGATGCTCTCGCTGGTGAGCAGCGTAGCGCAAGCCTACTTCGAACTGCTCGGCCTCGATCTGCGCCTCGATATCGCGCGCCGCAACACCGCCAGCTTCGAAGCCAGCCTGAAGCTCTTCCGCCAGCGTTTGGATGGCGGCACGGCGTCGCGCCTGGAGACTTCTCGCGCCGAAGCCGCGATGGAATCTACCGCCGCCCACATCCCCGAACTCGAACGCCAGATCGCTATCCAGGAAAATCAACTCCGCCTGCTGACCGGCGCCGAACCTGGCCCCATACCGCATCACGGCACGCTACTCCAACAGAGTATTCCTCCGGAAGTTCCCGCCGGCTTGCCCTCCAGCCTGCTCGAACGCCGCCCCGATATTGTGCAGGCCGAATTGGCCGTGCGCGAAGCCAACGCACAAGTGGGCATCGCGGCCACGGCGCTCTTCCCGCAGATCGGCCTGACGGCCCTGCTCGGCAAGGCCAGCAGCCCGCTCGACGCCTTCACGATGGGTTCAAATTCGATCTGGAGCACCGCCGCCACGGCGGCCGGCCCCATCTACGCGGGCAGATCCCTGCGCGCGCGGAAACTCCAGACCATCGCCCACTGGGAAGAGACCCGCATCCAGTACGAGCGGGCCGCGCTCTCCGCGTTTCGGGATGTGTCGAACGCGCTGCTCAACCGCCAGAGTCTGGAAGAGATGCGGCTCCGCCAGATCCGCGCAGTGAAGGCCTACGAAGAAGCCGTAGCGGTCGCGGTGCTGCGCTACAACGCCGGCAAGTCGAGCTACTACGAAGTGCTGGAAGCGCAGCAGCAACTCTTCCCCGCCGAAAACGCGCTCGCGCAGACCGAACTGGAG
>CAIRBY010000075.1 GCA_903876865.1 uncultured Acidobacteriia bacterium | reverse complement strand
ATAGACCGCGCCCTGGGCGGTGATCGCGATTCCATCCGCCGCTTTCGCGAGCAGCGTTCCATCCGGTTTTACCGCCAGGGCGCGTGCGCCGCCGCTCTTCTCTTCCAGCACCGCGGTTTTGCCCTCGGCGTTGGATTTGTAAATGCGTCCGGCCGAGGAATCGGCGAAGAACACATTTCCCTCGGCATCGCCCGCCGGAGAGCTGAGTGCGCCCGAGCCCGCCGCCACGAGTTCCCATCCCCTGGCCGGGGAGACAATCGAAGAGGCTTTGCCGCGGGGGTCCCACCCGGGCTGCCCGAGGGCTTCCGGTTCCCGCGCCAGGATCGGGTTCGGGTAGCCGCGCCAGAGCCAGCGCAGGGCATCCGGCAGAATCGAGGCGCCGTGCTTGTTGCTGTGGCCGTCATCGCCGAGGACCAGTTTGGCGTCGTATCCCGCCGCCTGCATGGCCTCATACATCACCTGATTGTTGACGGGCCAGCTTCCGGCATAGAACGTGCCATAGGGTTGGCCGGGCTCGATGTGGTCCTGCCGGCCGGCCTGCAGGAAGAAGCGGATGGGTTTGGCTTCGGTCTTGCGGACGAGTGCGGGCAAGCCATCGGCCCCCTTCATCGCCACATAGGTGCCGATCAGGCTGAGGACGCGCCGGAATTGATCGGGACGGTTCCACGCCGCCGCGAAGGCGCCCACCGCGCCGGTGCTCTGGCCGTAGAGTCCGCGATCGTTGGGGTCCTTCGAGAGGTTGTAGCGCCTGGATACTTCCGGAATCAGCTCTTCCACCAGGAAGCGCGAGAAGCGGTCACTGAGCGAATCGTACTCGAAGACCCGCTCGAAGCGGTTCTGCGCGCCCTCGAGCACCGTGGGGAGTGTCCCGGGATCGACGAAGATGCCGATCATCGGCGGCAGGTCTTGCCTGGCGATGAGATTGTCGAAGACCACAGGCACGCGCACGCCGTCTCCCAGGAGCCCGTTGCCATCCAGAAAGATCATGAACGGCGCGGGTTTGGAGGCGTCATAGTGAGCGGGCACATAGAGCGAACAGTCGTGGGGGGTGCCGGGATACAGCTTGCCGGGGGCGAGCCTGAACTTCGTCACCGTGCCTTTGGGCACGCCAGCCTGCGGCTGCGAATCGGGGCCCAGGGTGTAGGGCTGCGCGTGCAGGGGGGTCGTCGCAAAAAGGGCGGCAAATAGGGCGGAAAACAGGGTGGAGAGTACGAGGTGTGTGAATAGACAACTTCTCATTGGCAGGGAGGCCTCCGGCACCCGGTATCTTAACCCAAAGCGGAGAGATCGGCCCTAAACTAAAGATATGGCCCCCTCATCCGACGTTCACCTGCTTTCTCCGCTACAGCTTCGCAGCGTCCGCCTGCGCAATCGCATCGCTGTTTCCCCGATGTGCCAGTACTCCAGTGAAGACGGCTTTTGGAACGAGTGGCATCTGGTGCATCTGGGCAGCCGTGCGGTGGGAGGAGCCGGGCTCGTGTGCACGGAAGCCGCGGCTGTGACGGCGCGGGGGCGCATCTCTCCGTGGGATGCGGGGATCTGGAAAGACGGTCATGTCGAAATGCTCGCGCGGATCGTCAAGTTCGTGCGCGGGCAGGGCGCCGCGGCCGCGATTCAGTTGGCGCACGCGGGGCGCAAGGGCAGTATGTACCGGCCGTGGGAGGCGGGAGGCATGGTG
Organism: uncultured Acidobacteriia bacterium; assembly: GCA_903876865.1. Taxonomy (GTDB): domain Bacteria; phylum Acidobacteriota; class Terriglobia; order Bryobacterales; family Bryobacteraceae; genus Solibacter. The sequence continues at coordinate 18,516 of CAIRBY010000075.1, read as the reverse complement.
CCGGAAGGGGAAGGCGGCTGGCTGCAGGATGCGCCGAGCGCGGTCCCGTTTACGGAGACGGACCCCGCGCCGCACGCGCTCACGATTCCCGAAATCCACGAACTGGTCGAGGAATTTCGTGCAGCCGCGGTTCGGGCGCTGCACGCGGGCTTTGACATGGTGGAGATTCACGGCGCACACGGGTACCTGATCCACGAATTTCTCTCGCCGCTGGTCAACCACCGGGAAGACGAATACGGCGGTTCGCTGGAGAATCGAATGCGGTTCGCGCTGGAGATCACGCGCGCCGTGCGTGCCGCGTGGCCGGAGCAGTTGCCACTGATCTTCCGCGTCTCCGCCACGGATTGGGCCGAGGGCGGCTGGAATATCGATGAGTGTGTGGAGTTGGCGCGGCGGCTGAAAGAGCTGGGAGTGGACCTGCTGGATTGTTCCTCGGGCGGCGCCGTAGGGCACGCCAAGATCCCGGTGGGGCCGGGTTACCAGGTGCCGTTCGCCGAACGCATTCGGCGCGAGACCGGACTGCTCACGGGCGCGGTCGGCATGATCACCACGCCGCATCAGGCGGACGCGATCATACGCAACGGGCAGGCGGACCTGGTGCTGTTGGCGCGGGAATATCTGCGCGATCCCTACTTCGCGCTTCACGCCGCACGGGAACTCCATGAGAAGCCGGAGCCGCCGATTCAATACGCGCGCGCGTTCTAGAGCGTCTGGCAGGCTTCCGCGGGGGTGCCGGTTCGAGGAAGTATGCCTGCGCCTGCGGCACGCAAGATTCTCCGCTCGGGTGCTCTGCCAACCAGCGCCGGCACCGCGAGAGAGCGAAGGGCGGTTCGGGTGTGTGTTGTCGCTTTAAAGCAGGGCAGGCGGTTCGCCTGCAAACTCCACGGGCGTGCCGGGTTGGCAGGCGGAACCGCCTGCTCTACAAGGGCGGCGTCGAAGACGGCGACGTTGGGTCCAGTTAGCGGCGGACCGCCCACGCCATGCCGTCGGGCTGTTTGCCGGCATCGAGGTGGGTGGTGACGGCGAGCGTCTTCAGGTCGATTGTGACCACGTAATCATCGGGCGTGCACGCCACGAAGGCACGGGCGCCATCGGGCTGCATCAGAATTCCGGCCGCACCCTTGCCGACCGGGATGCGTTTGATTTCGGCGCGCGTGGCGGTGTCGAAGACGGCCACGTCGGGTCCGTTGAGCGTGGAGACGAAGACCCGTTTGCCATCCGGCGTAAACTTGAGGCGGTTGGCGCCGCTGACGTTCGCCGTGAGCGTCTGGGTCACCTTCTTCGAGGCCATGTCGAGGATCGAGAGCGTGCCATCCTGCGCGTTGGCGGCCCACAGTTCCTTGCCGTCCGGGGAGACATCGAAGCCCTCGGCGCCGCGTCCCACAGGGACGATGGTCTCTTCCCAATCCACCTGCGGACCGCGGCCACCACCGCCGCCGCGCGCGCCGGGAGCGCCGGGGGGAGGACCACCCGGACCACGACCCGGGCCGCCAGGGCCACCACCCGGACCGCGCCCGCCGCCGCCCGCGGTCTTATCGATAAACGTCAACGTGGCGGAGCTGACGTTGGAGGTGACGATCCGTTTCAGGTCGGCCGAGACCCAGATCATGTGGGTGCGATTCTGCCCTGTGCCGAGCACCCAATCCACCTGATTCGTGGCAGGGTCATAGCTGCCGATCACCTTGGCGGCTTCGGCCGTGAACCAGATTTTTCCGCCCGCGAACATCAGGCCGTGCGGGCCGCGCAACGCGCCCAGATCGACCGTGCGCAGGACTTTTTGCGCCACCAGATCCACCACCGTGATGGTGTTGTAGGCGCCGCCGCCGTAGTTGGAGATGAAGGCGAGCTTGCCATCCGTGGACGCCTCGATCTCGTGCGGATCCGGCCCCGAGGGAACGCGAGCCAGCACTTTCAGGGTGAGCGGATCCACGATCGAAAGTGTGGTGTCGGTCTTGGAAAGCACCAGCAGATTCTGGGCGGGAAGGGCCGTGGCGCAGAGCGCGGCAAAGCCAGCGGCAAGCAGGAGGCGCGGAGACATGCCTATCAATATAGCCGTTCACAAGCGCCGCGGCGTACACTAATACCGCGATGGCAAACCAGCAGCAGACGGCGGCACGGAAGGCACTGATCACGGGAGCATCCAGCGGAATCGGCGCGGCGTTTGCGCGCAGATTGGCGGGGGAAGGCTACGGGCTGATCCTGGTGGCCCGCCGCGCCGGGAAACTGGACGCACTCGCGCGCGAACTGGGTGGCGCCGAGACGCTGGCCGCGGATCTCGCCAGCGAGGAGGGGCTTGCGTGCGTGGAGGCACGCATCGCCGCCGAACCTGCGCTCCAGTTGCTGGTCAACAACGCGGGCTTTGGAACCAAAGGACGGTTTTGGGAGACCGCGCCGGAGGGCCAGATTTCGATGCACGCGCTCCACGTGATGGCGACTCTCCGCCTCACGCGCGCCGCTCTGGCCGGGATGGTAGCGCGCGGTGCGGGCGGCGTGATCAATGTCTCGAGCGTAGCCGCGTTCGGGCAGAGCCCGGGGAACGTCAGTTACTGCGCCACCAAAGCGTGGATGAACAGCTTCACCGAAGGACTCGACCTGGAACTGCGCACCGCCGGCTCCCCGGTACGGGTGCAGGCGCTCTGCCCCGGTTTCACCGTGACCGGCTTCCACGAGGCGATGGAGATGGACGTGAAGGCGATTCCCGCGTGGATGTGGCTGCGTGCGGATGCGGTGGTGGCTGCGTCGCTGCGCGGCCTGGCGCGCGGGCAGGCGGTGGTGGTGCCAGGCGCGTTCTACAAGCTGATTGTGGCTTTGGAGAAGCTGGCGCCACGGCCGATCCGATCCGCGGCGGTAGTGTGGGGGGGAAGGCGAAGGTAGTCTGGTCGAGCATTGTGGCGGGCCGGGGTGAAGATACCGCGCCTCTGCGCGTTCTCGCTTGAGGAACCGGCAGGCGAAAACGCCCGCCCTACGCGGACGGCTCTTCGAGGTCTTGAAACCAGAGCGCCAGCACCAGCAGGGACCAGAGCCAGTGGTTGTTGTCGCGGCGACCGCTATCGTGTTCGTCGAGCAGCGTTTGGAGGAATCGTGGATCCACAATATCGCGATCCAGAAAACTGCGAGCGGTCAGATGGTCGCGCAAAAAGTCGCGCAGCGAGCCGCGGAACCACTCCGCGAGGGGCACACCGAAGCCCCATTTGGGGCGATGGATCAGCTCCGGCAGCAACCGGTCGCCGAGCGCGTCGATCAGGATCTGCTTTCCCTGATTGCCCCGGATTTTCCACGCGTGCGGAATGGTGGCGGCGAGTTCGGCGAGCTCATGATCGAGCAGCGGGCTGCGCACTTCGAGCGAGTTCGCCATGGACATGCGGTCCACCTTCACCAGCATGTCGCCGGTGAGATTCGCGGCGGCTTCGAAGTACATCACCTGCGCCAGCGTGTCCGCCTCTTCAGGCAAAATACAGGCGGGCAGCAGTTGCGCCAGGAAGCCTGCCTCGGCCGGCATCATCCACTGGGGACGCAGCAGGCGGGAGCGCATGTGGAAGGGCGCGTAGTTGAAGGCGAAGTAGCGGTCCAGCCCGTTGCGCCGCCCGATCATCTGCAGGAAGTTCTTGCCGTACGCGGAATAGGGCAGGCGGGAAGAGATCCAGGAAAGCAGCAGCCGCAGCGATTGCGGCACGGCATCGAAGCGGCTCAACCGCTGCACCTGTTGCAGGCTGGTATAGCCGCCGAAGAGTTCGTCGCCGCCATCGCCGCTCAGGGCCACTTTGACGTGGCGCGCCGCGAACTCGCTCACGATGAAGGTGGGGATCGCCGACGAATCCGCGAACGGCTCGCCGAAATGCTTCGCGAATTTCCGGATGATGCCGATGGAATCCGGCCGCACGACAATCTCGTGGTGCTCCGTGGCATACTTCTTCGCCACCATGCGCGCGTACGGCAGTTCGTTGAAGCGGCTCTCTTCGAAGCCGATGGAGAAGGTCTTCACCGGTTCCCTGGATTGCAGGGCCATGGAAGCCACCACCGAGCTGGAATCGAGGCCGCCGCTGAGGAAGGCGCCGAGCGGCACATCCGCGATCATGCGGATGCGCACCGCTTCATCGAACTTCTCGCGCACGCGGACCAGCGTATCGGCGTGAGACATGCCGGGCGCTGCCGTGGCTGCCGGGACCGGCATCTGCCAGTAACGCCCCTGCCGCACTTCACCGCGCTCATAGGTGAGCCAGGAACCGGCGGGCAGGCGCCGGATGGCGCGGTACGCCGTGTAGGGATCGGGAATGTAATTGAACTGGAAGTAGAGGCGCAGCGCGTCGGGGTCCGTATCGAGCGGCACACCGGCCTCACGCAGGCAGGAGAGCTCGCTGCCAAAGTAGATGCCGGTGGGGAGCACGGCATAGTAGAGCGGCTTCTTGCCGAAGCGGTCGCGGGCGAGGAACAGGCGCTCCCGCCGCGCATCCCAGATGGCGTAGGCGAACATGCCGCGCAGGCGGCGCAGGCCCTCGACGCCTTCCTCTTCATAGAGGTGCACCAGCGTCTCGGTATCGCTGGAGGTCTGGAAACGGTGGCCGCGCGCGATCAGATTTTCGCGCAGTTCCTGGTAGTTGTAGATCTCACCGTTGAAGACGATCCAGATGGAGCCGTCTTCGTTAGAGATGGGCTGGTGCCCGGTGGAGAGATCGATGATGCTGAGGCGGCGCATGCCGATGCCGCAGCCGCGTTCCACGTAGATTCCCTCATCGTCCGGTCCGCGATGGCGAATCCGGTCGCACATGGCATGCACACGCGCGGCGTCAGCGGGTTGATTGAGGAGCACGAAACCGGCAATGCCGCACATAGAAGGACGGGGACGAAGGGTACTTCCTTGAATGTAGCATCCGTGTCCCCCTCCGTCCGGGTGTCCGAGCATACGTACCCGGTCAGGTAGCTCCCGGCGTGCCATTCAGTTAACTCCGGGATTACTAACTTTAGTGATTAGGAGTTTAGCTACCTAAGCAGGGATAGCGTTTCCCAGCCCAGTGATTGAATAATGAGCCTCGTTGAAAGAATCGGAATGTCCGCGTGGCAAGCTTCCTCTGACCATGCGGGTTGGAGTAATACGATGACGCTACAGACGAACGCACAAAAGGGCGCCGAAGTTGCTCTCGGCACAAGACTGGTCGGCGACGGCCATCCGAACTTCATCATCGCGGAGATCGGGATCAACCATAACGGCGATATCGACCTCGCGCGCCGCCTCATCAGCGTGGCTGTAGCCGCGGGTTGTGACGCAGTCAAGTTCCAGAAGCGCACGGTGGATGTGGTCTACACCCAGGACGAGTTGTCCAAGCCGCGCGAGAACCCCTTCGGCCCGACCAACGGCGACCTGAAGCGCGGACTGGAATTCGGGCACGACGAATACCGCCTCATCGACCGCTACTGCCGCGAAGTGAAGATGCCATGGTTCGCCTCCTGCTGGGACGAGAAGGCAGTGGACTTCATCGATCAGTTCGATGTTCCCTGCTACAAAATTGCATCGGCTTCGCTGACGGACGATCACCTGCTGCGCCACACGCGCAGCAAGGGCCGCCCCATCATTCTCTCCACGGGCATGAGCACGGTGGAAGAGATCGATCACGCGGTGGAGGTGCTGGGCACGGAGAACCTGATCATCCTGCACGCGTGCAGCGTGTACCCCGCGCACTATCCCGAACTGAATCTCAAGGCAATTCAGACATTGAAAGAACGCTATCAGGTTCCGGTGGGCTACTCAGGCCACGAGACCGGTCTGCCGGCCACGGTGGCGGCGGTGGCGCTGGGCGCCTGCTGCCTGGAGCGGCACATCACGCTGGACCGCGCCATGTGGGGCTCGGATCAGGCGGCCTCGCTCGAACCGAACGGCATCTCCAAGATTGTCAGCTACGTGCGCATCGTGGAACAGAGCCTCGGCGACGGCGTGAAGCGCGTGGTGGAACGCGAGCAGCCGATCATCAAAAAGCTGCGGCGCGTCGGCGCGGCGGCGTAATGCGGAGCGTCAAGGCCCTGGCGCTGGACGTGGACGGCGTCCTCACCGACGGCGGCGTCTGGTGGGGTCCGGATGGAGGCGAATGGAAGCGTTTTTCCTTCGCCGACATCATGGGTGTCTCCTTGGCGCGCAAGGCCGGCCTGCTGGTGACGTTGATCTCCGGCGAGGATAGTCCGCTGGTGGATCGCTACGCGGCCAAAATGGGGCTGAGCGATATCACCAAGGGCTGCAAGGATAAGGCCACGGCGCTGCGCAGCTTCGCGGAGCGCCACGGCCTGCAACTGCACGAGATCTGTTTCATGGGTGACGACGTGAACGATCTGGCGGCAATGGAACTGGCGGGCCTGGCCGCGGCTCCCGGCGACGCGCGTCCGGCGGCGCGGGAAAAAGCGGCTGTGGTGACGCAGGCGCACGGCGGCCACGGCGCGGTGCGGGAACTGGTGGACCTGTTGTTGGCCGAAGCAAACACACTGGGGTAGGGCGAACACCCTTGCCACTTCGGGAAATGGTACCGCTCGGCTCAGAGCGGCACGCCCGGCTACCGCTCTGATAGGATCGCGGTAGGCTTGCGGACATTTGCACGGTGGCGGGCAGCGAACTTCGTAACGAGCGATTTCATGAAACTTTCCGATTACGTAATCCGCTTTGTGGCGGAGCAGGGCGTGAAGCATGTCTTCCTGGTGGTTGGCGGCGGCGCCATGCACCTGAATGCCTCGCTGGGACAGAGCGAAGAGCTGGAGGCGATCTGCAATTCGCACGAGCAGGCAGCCGCCATGGCGGCGGAGAATTACGCCAAGGCCACCAAACATCTGGGCGTGGCGATGGTCACCACCGGGCCGGGCGGAACCAACGCCATCACGGGCCTGGCGGGGGCATGGCTCGATTCCACGCCGGTGCTGTTTTTCTCAGGACAAGTGAAGCGGCCGGACCGGATGTTCGCGGCTGACGGTACGCCGCTCGGCATGCGCCAACTGGGCGTGCAGGAAGTGGACATTGTCTCCATCGTGAAGCCGCTGACGAAATACGCGGTCACGGTGCTGGACCCGGCGAGCATTCGCTATCACCTGGAAAAGGCCGTGCACCTGGCGCTGAACGGGCGGCCGGGCCCGGTGTGGATCGACATTCCGCTGGACGTGCAGGCTGCGCCGATCGATGAGAACGCGCTCGCGGGCTTCGACGCGGCGGAAGTGCCGGCGGGGTATGAGGCGGCGACACTGAAGGAGCAGGTGAGCGAGACGATCGCGGCCTTCAATCGCGCCGAGCGTCCTCTCATCATGATCGGTAACGGGGTGCGGTTGGCGCGGGCGGAAGACGAGTTGCGGCAACTCTTCGCGCAGTTGCAGATTCCGGTGGCGGCGACATGGTGCGCGGCGGATATTATCTCTTCGGAAGATCCGCTGTTCGTGGGGCGGCCGGGCTCGCTGGCCTCGCGCGGGGCGAACTTCGCGCTGCAGAATTGCGACTTCCTGTTGAGCATCGGAGCGCGGCTGGATTTCGCCATCACGGGCTACGCGCCGGAAAAACTGGCGCGCGCGGCGCACCGGGTGATGGTGGATATCGACGCGGCGGAGATTGAAAAGCTCGCGCCCTACATCCACACGCCCATCTGTGCGGACGCGGGCGCGTTTCTGCGCGAGATGCTGCGGCAGGGCGAGACCCTGCGCGCGAGCGGACGAGCCGAGTGGAAAGAGCGCTGCGCCAATTGGAAGACGCGCTACCCGGTGGTGCTGGACGAGCACCGCAAGGCCGAGGGGCGGGTCAGTATTTTCAATCTGGCGGAGGTGATCGGGCAGGAGAGCACGCCGGAGGACCTGATGATTTCAGGCAGTTCCGGCAGTGGAATCGAGATTTTTCTCTTCGCCTGTCCCACGCGCACGGGCCAACGGATCTATCACACGGCGGGTCTGGGCTCGATGGGAAATGCACTGCCGGGCAGCATCGGCGTATGCCTCGCCGGAGGGCGGCGGCGCACGATCTGTGTGGATGGCGATGGCGGCTTTCAGTTCAACATTCAGGAACTGGCCACGGTGCGCCATCTCAACCTGCCGATCAAGTACTTCATCTTGAATAACGACGGCTATGCTTCGATCCGCGCCTCGCAATCCAACTTTTTCGGATCCGCGGTGGTGGGTTGCGACGAACATACGGGTGTCTGGATTCCGGATCTGACAGAGATGGCCACGGCCTTCGGCATCACGGCGATGCGGATCGAGACGCAGCAGAATCTGCGCGAGCAGGTGCGTGCGGTGTTGAACACTCCGGGCCCCGTGGTCTGCGACGTGCGCGTGATACCGGACGAAGTGCGCGGGCCGCGCCTTTCCTCGATGCAACGGGCGGATGGCTCCATGGTCTCCAAGCCGCTCGAAGACCTCTGGCCTTTCCTGCCGCGCGAAGAGTTCCACGCCAATATGCTCGTGCCGGTGCTTGAGGATTAGGCTGTGAAACTGCTGATCACGGGCGCAAACGGCTTCGTGGGCCGGAACCTGGCGCAACAGTATGCGGAGCGGCACGAGGTAGCGGCGCCGGGAAGGGCCGAACTCGACCTGATGGATGCGGACGCGGTGCGGAGCTACCTGGAGCGCGGGCGCTTCGACGCGATTCTGCACGCCGCGACCTATCGCTCCACGCGACTGACGGGCAGCGCTCCCGATCTGCTGAATGCGAACTGCCGCATGTTCTTCAACCTGACGCGCAATGCGCACGCCTTCGGGCGTGTGCTGTTCCTGAGTTCCGGCGCGGTGTACGATCGCGAGCACTGGCATCCGCGAATGGCGGAGGAAGAGTTCGATACCCATGTGCCGGCCGACGCCTACGGCTTTTCCAAATACATCTGCGCCAAAGCGGTGGATGGCCTGGAGCGGGTTTACGAGTTCCGGCTTTTCGGCGCTTTCGGACCGCACGAGGATTGGCGCGTGCGCTTCATTTCCAATGCCTGTGCGCGCGCGGTGTGGAACCTGCCGCTGGTGATCCGGCAGAACGTGTGTTTCGACTACATGGATGTTGCCGACTTGGGCCGGCTGTTGGAACCGATGCTCACCCGCGAGTTGAGCCACCGGCATTACAACCTATGTACGGGCCGCGCGATGGAACTGCGAGCGCTCGCCGCGATGGTGGTGGCCGCCTCGGGCAAGCGATTGGACATCGAGATCAAGAACGCCGGCCTCGGCAATGAATACAGCGGCACGAATGCGCGCCTGCTGGCCGAGTTGCCGGACTTTCGCTTCACGGCGATGGAAGATTCAATCGCCAGCCTCTATCGCTGGTATGAAGCGCGCAAGGGGGAGATCGATCCGGCGCTGCTCCGATTCGATGGTTGAGGCTGGCATGGTTGAGGCTGGCAAGGAAGTAAATGATGAGACGGCAGCACAATATCATCAGGACTGGACGCTAATGCATCACATCCGCCCCTACAAGCTCTTCGCGCTGGTTGACGCGCAACCACCCGAGCGTACCATTCAAATGACCCTGCCGTTCCGGCGTGGAGCCGGCGGCGTGACCGTACTGGAGATGTCGCTGATTCTGGCGGCCGCCAGGGCAGTGGAAGCCAAACGGGTCTTTGAGTTTGGCACCTTCCTGGGCAGCACCACGCTCAATCTGGCGCTCAACACACCCGATCACGGGGAAGTCTTCACACTGGATCTGGACGAACATCACGCCAAAGGCGCCCGGCAGGATGCCGCCGATCAGCCGCTCACCGAGATTCATCTGACCTCCAAGGCGACTCTGGATTTCACTGGAAGTCCGGTGGCAGAGAAGATCACGATGCTGACGGGCGACTCCACCAGGTTTGACTTCACCCCTTGGAGGGAGTCGATCGATTGCGTGTTCATCGACGGCGGTCATGACTTCGATACCGTGAAATCCGATACCGAAAACGCTCTGCGCCTGGCGCGCCGGGATGGAGCTTCCTGCATCCTGTGGCACGACTACCAGAACCGCGACTACAGCGGCCTGACTTACTACCTGGACGAGCTCTCCCGCGAGGAGACGATTGCGCATATCGAAGATACGAGGTTGTGCGTCTGGTTCCACGATCCAGGCAACTCTCTGCTTCCGCGATTGCTGGGCAGCTAACCATGACCGACCCACTCGGCAAACTGCTGGCGGAGCTATTGACGGAAAGCCCGGCGCGCACCATGGCGCGGACGAGCGGCGCCTACGACGAACTGGCACGGCCATTTCAGAATCGCGTCGTGATTTTCGGCACCGGTCAACTGGGCCGGTTCGTGCTGCCGGCGGTGCGTGCCGCCGGCCTGGAACTACTGGCATTTTGCGACAACAACCCATCCCGGTGGGGCAGCACAATTGATGGAGTCGCGGTCCTCTCGCCGGCTGAAGCGATGCGGGAATTTGGCGCAAGCGCCTGCTTTCTGGTCGCCGTCTACAACGCCTCTTCCCTGCGCCGCCAACTTGCGGAACTGGGTTGCCAGCGGATTGTTCCCTACCCGGTCTTCTTTTGGAAGTACTGGGAAAAGCTGCCGCAGGAAGAGCGACTGGAACTGCCGCACCGGATTCTGCAACAGGCATCCGAGATTCCGGCCGGCTACCAGTTGCTGGCCGACGACGTCTCGCGCACGGAATTCCTGGCGCAGATTCGCTGGCGCAGCCTGATGGACTACGCTTGCCTGCCGTCTCCGCAACCGGCACAGGACATGTACTTTCCGCCCGACCTGTTACAGCTCGGCTCCGAAGAGGTGCTGGTGGATTGCGGTGCATTCGACGGGGACAGCATCAAGCCGTTTGTCGCGAAAGTCGCGGGGCAGTTCCGCCGCATCCGCGCCTTTGAGCCAGACCCATCGAACCTGCGCGCGCTGGCGGCGTGCATCGCCGGCTTTCCGCCGGAAGTCGCGGCCCGGATCAGTGTGGAACCCTACGCCCTGGGCAGCCAGAGCGGCACGGTCCGTTTCAGCGCGGAGGGTGCAGTCTACTCCAAACTCTCCGAGGGATCCGGCGGCGTGGAAGTGGAACTGCGCACGCTGGATGAGCTGCTGGAGGGCGCGGAATGCACCCTCATCAAGATGGATATCGAAGGCGCGGAGACGGAGGCCATTCCCGGCGCGGCCAAGACTATCGCGCGATGCCGCCCCGTTCTGGCCGTGTGCGCGTACCACCGCTGCGAACATTTGTGGCGCATTCCACAACTGATTCGAGCGGTGGCGCCGGACCACCGGATCTTCCTCCGGCGCTATGCCGAGGAGTGCTGGGAGACGGTTTACTACGCGATCCCGCCCGAGCGGATTTTGGGCACTCCGCTAGCAGGAGTTCTCTGACATGACCTCACTCACTCGCCGGGCCTTGCTCTCCACGGCGGCAGCAGGCTTCGTCACCTCCACCGAAATCGCATGCGGCACCAAAGCCAACTCGCGTGTGAATTTCGGCGTGATCGGACTCGGCCGCCGGGGCAACTATGTCGGCACGCATATGGCGAACAACTCCAATGCGCGCCTGACGGCCATCTGTGACATCTACGACGACAAGATCGTCGAGGGCCGCGCGGGAATTCCAGGCGCCGACAAGGTTCCAGCCTATAAAGATCTTCACGAGATGCTGGCCCGGCCGGATCTCGACGCCGTGCTGATTACCACGCCCGTGTTCCTGCACCCCGTGCATTTCGAGGCGGCCGTCAAAGCCAGGAAACACATCTACTGCGAGAAGCCATGCGCCGCGAGTGTAGCGGGCGTGAAGCATATGCTGGCCGCCGCCACCCTGGCGGATCCGGCCAAGGTGATTCAGTTTGGCTTTCAGCAGCGCTACAGTCCGGAGTATTTGCGCGCGGAGACCTATCTGCGCCAGGGAAAGATCGGCAGCATGAAGCTCATGATGAGCTACTGGATTCTTCCCAATATGCTGATGGGCGCTTTCGCTCAGAAACTCCCGCCCGAAGTGGAGAAGATCCGGCGTTGGGAATTCTACCGCGAGACCTCCGGCTGCCCGATCGTGGAGCAGGATTGCCATGGCGTGGACGCGATGAACTGGTTCGCCGGCAACCGTCCGCTCAAGGCGTCGGGTACCGGGGGCCTGCGCTATCCCCTGCCCTATGGCGATTGGACGAGCGACCATCACAACATCGTGTACTCTTACGCGGATGGGATTGAGGGTCATCTCACTTCGGTCAAGGAACGGCACATCGTCAGCTACCGGGACGTGCGCGAGATGTTCATTGGTTCCAACGGGGTTCTGGAAACGGCTCGCTCTTACATGAAGCTGTTTGGGGACGGTTCCCGCAGGGCTGCGCCCAATGACGATGACTTGAGGGACAAGAGCCTGATCGAGCGGGTGGACTCCAAGCGCGAGATTACGATCGATGCGGTGGAGGCGTTCTTCAAGAAGATTGTGGACTCCCGGCAGAGCCACGATAATGCCGCGATGGTGAAGATGGCCACGGACAGCACGTTCAGTTGCCTACTGGGCCGAATGGCCTACGAGACCAGGCGGGAAGTCACCTGGGAGGAGCTGCTCGCCTCCGAGCCGGACCCCGTGGCGGCGGGTTGACAGGACCGGGTTGACAGAACCGGGTTGACAGGACCGCGGCGGGTGGGCCTTAATTGATTCATGATCGCGAGTTTCCCGGAATTATACAAAGCCGACCTTTTGAAGGCCATCGATAGCATTGATCTGGAGAATGTCACGGCGGCAATCGAGATTCTCAAGCAGGCTCGCGAGCAGGACCGCCGCATTTTCGTGTGCGGTAACGGCGGCAGCGCCTCCACGGCTTCGCACTTCGTGTGCGACATGATCAAGGGCGCGAGCTTCAAGCGGGACAAGCGGTTCCGCGTGATGGCGCTGACGGATTCGCTGCCCACCATCACGGCATACTCGAACGATGTGAGCTACGAGTGTGTGTTCGTGGAGCAGCTGAAAAATTTCGCCGAACCGGGCGATGTGTTGATCGCCATCAGCGGCTCCGGCAATTCGCCCAACGTGCTGCGCGCGGTGGAGTACGCCAATTCGATCGACTGCAGGACGATCGCTCTTTCGGGGCGCGACGGCGGACAACTCGGTCCGCTGGCGCAGTTGAATATTCTGGCGGCGAACCCGCATATGGGCCGGATCGAGGATGCGCACATGATTGTGATGCACATGCTCTGTTACTACTTCATGGACACCGAAAAGTCCACATTCCCGACGCCGGCATGAAAACCATCAGCATCGTCACCGGGTGTTTCAACGAAGAAGAGAACGTGGAGGAGTTGTACCGCCGCGTCCGCGATGTGATGGCGGAAATCGGGCGCTACCGCTACGAGCACATCTTCATCGACAACAATTCCAGCGACCGCACGGTGGAGGTGCTGAAGCGGATTGCGGCGCGCGATACCAATGTGCGCGTGATCGTCAACGCGCGCAACTTCGGGCACATCCGCTCGCCACTGCACGCAGCCTATCAGGCGACGGGGGACGCGATCATCGGCATGGTCGCCGACCTGCAGGATCCGCCGGAGATGATCCCGCAATTCATCCAGGGCTGGGAGGAAGGCGCCAGCATGGTGCTGGCCATCAAAGCCGCGAGTGAAGAGAACCGGCTGATGTTCTGGATGCGCAAGAAGTACTACCGTATGGTGGCCAGGCTCTCTTCGATCGAAACGTTTGAGAACTTCACCGGTTTTGGTTTATACGATAAGCGGGTGATCGATATCGTCAAATCGTTTCACGATCCGTACCCGTATTTTCGCGGCTTGATTGCCGAGATCGGGCTGCCCTACAAGACCATTCCGTTCAACCAGCCGGCGCGCAAGCGGGGTATCACGAAGAACAATTTCTACACGCTGTATGACATGGCGATGCTGGGGATCACGAACCTGAGCAAGGTGCCGCTGCGGGTGGTGACGTTCTCTGGCTTCGCGGGCGCGGTGTTGAGCTCGATTGCGGGCTTCGTCTATCTGGTGTACAAGCTGCTGTATTGGAACCGCTTTTCGGGCGGGGTCGCGCCGCTGGTGATCGGCATCTTCTTTTTCAGTTCGGTGCAGTTGATCTCAGTGGGAATCATCGGCGAGTATATCGGGTCGATCTATACGCATGTGCAGAACCGGCCATTGGTAGTGGAGCGGGAGCGGATGAATTTTGAATTCGAACCGGGCCTGCCGCTCGCGGAGCCGGTGCCGGAGAGAGACCGCCCCCGCAATGGCTGAGGCTCCGGCGAAGGACCGCAAGCGCATCTGGTATGGGTTGCTTTCCACGGCGCTAGCGGCGGTGCTGCTGTATTACTCGCTGCGCGGAGTGGAGTGGGGGCGCGTGTGGGCCACCATCCTGCATGCGGAATGGAAGTATCTGGCTGCAGCGGCGTTACTCACGTGCTGCTCGTTCTGCTGCCGCTCGCTGCGCTGGCGCGTGCTGCTCAACAGCGAAGCCGACTTTGATATTCCGACGGTCTTCCTTGCCACCATGGCGGGGTATCTGGGCAATGCATTTCTGCCGGCGCGGGCCGGAGAGCTGGTGCGCACGTTCGCAATCAGCAGCCGTTCGGCGCTGAGCGCCGCCTTCGTGTTTACCACCGCGGCAGTGGAGCGGATGATGGACGCGGTGGTGCTGGTGCTGGCGAGTTCGGTGGTGCTGTTGGGCGTGAATCCGAAGCCGGCGTGGCTGACGGACGTGAGCCGGAGCATGGCGGTGATCGCGGGGGCGGGGCTATTGGCGATTGTGATTCTGCCGCACACGGGCACGCTCTGCGAACAACTGCTGCGCCGGTTACCGATGCCGGGCGGGCTGCGTCCGCGCCTGCTGGAGGCAAGCACGCAAATTCTGCTGGGGCTGCGTACGCTGCACAGTTTCCGGCGTCTGGGCGGGTTCGTCTTCTGGACCGTGGTCATCTGGTCGCTCGATTGTTACGGCACGCTGATTTGCGCGCGTGGCATGGGATTGCACATCTCCTTCCGCGTGGCGATGCTGCTCTTGGCCGGGTTGGGACTGGGTAGCGCACTACCCTCCACACCGGGGTATGTGGGCATTTACCAGTTCGTGACGGTGAGCGTACTGACTCCGTTCGGAGTGAGTCACGATGCGGCGGTGGCCTTCATTCTGGTGAGCCAGGCGGCGGGCTACGTGGTGGTGACGGTGCTGGGGCTGCCCTCGATTTACCACTTTGGCGGATGGCGCAAAGCCGCGGCAGCGGCCGAGTAACCGTCCCCTCCTCTCAAGGATTCCCCGCTACAGCCGAAATGTCGGATGTAGCCTATGACCCGCTATCTTCCGCTCGCTCTCAGCCTCTGCTGCGTGGCGCAGGCCGCCACGGCGGGACAGGGCGCCCTGCCCCTGTTCTTTATCGCCAATGAAGGGCAGGCTCCCCGGGCGGTGCGCTACATGGTGAAGGGCTCTGGTTTGACGGCGCAGTTCCTGGCGGGCGCGGTGGCGCTGCGCGTGGGTGGTACGGACGTGAGCATGCGCTATGAAGGGGCTTCGAAAGCGCACCGGATCGAGGGGCGGGAGCCGCAGCGCGGGCGGGCCAACTTCTTCACGGGCGCGGAAGCGGAGTGGCGGGTGAACCTGCCGCTCTTCGGCGAGGTGGCATACCGCGAACTCTATCCGGGAATCGATCTGGTCTTCGGCGGCGCGGCGGGCCAACTGAAATCGGAATTTGTAGTGGCGGCGGGGGCGGACCCGGAGCGGATCCGTGTGCGCTATGCCGGCGGCGGCGCGCCGCGACTGGATCTGGACGGCTCGCTGGTGGTGCCGGTGGCAGGCACGGAACTGCGCGAACACTCCCCGGTGCTCTACCAGGAGCGGGCGGGACAACGGCACGAGGTGAGCGGCGGCTTCCGGCTGCGCGGCGATGGCACGGTGGGATTCCGGGTGGAGGACTACGACCCGGCGCTGCCGCTGGTGATCGATCCGGTGCTCTCTTACAGCACGCTGCTGGGGGGCGCCGGTGCGGATACGGCGAACGCGCTGGCGGTGGATGCCAGTGGCGCGGTGTATCTGGCGGGGTATACCGATTCGCTGAACTTTCCGGCCATCAACCCGGTGCAAAGCTTCAATGGCGGCGGCAATGACGCGTTCGTGGCGAAGCTGAGTCCGGGGGGCAACTCTCTGCTGTACTGCAGCTATTTCGGGGGCAGCGGGGACGACCGCGCGTATGCCATTGCGGTGGATGCGCAGGGTAGCGCGTACGTGGCGGGTTCCACGCTTTCGCGTAATTTTCCCGTGCGGGCGGCGCTGCAGCCGAAAATCGCCGGGTCGCGCAACGCGTTTGTGTTGAAACTGACACCGGCTGGGAACAGTTTGGTCTACAGCACGTACCTGGGCGGGAACGCCAACGATAGCGCCTATGGAATTGCGGTGGATGCCAGCGGCGCGGCCTATGTGGTGGGCGATACCACGTCCTTCAGCTTCCCGGCGACGGGCTTTCAGCGCGGCATTCACGGCGGGCAGGACGCCTTTGTGGCCAAGCTGAGCGCAGATGGCTCGCACCTGGTCTACAGCACGTATCTGGGCGGGGCCGCGGATGAGCACGGGGCCGCGATCGCGGTAGAGAGCGGCGGGACGGCGTACGTGGCGGGCTCGACATATTCCACGGATTTCCCGGTGCTGAACGCGGTGCAGGCGCACAACGCCGGCGGGCAGGATGCGTTCGTCGCGCGTCTCAGCGCGGACGGCGGATCGCTGATCTTCAGTACGTACTTGGGGGGCAGTGGCGGTACCGTCTCGATGCCGGAGGGCGCGCAGGGAATCGCGCTCGATGCGCAGCGCAACGCGTATGTGACCGGGGTTACGGGGTCGATCGACTTTCCACTGAAGGGCGCGCTGCAGCCGGGTTTGAAGGGCGCGCTCGACGCGTTCGTAAGCAAGCTGAGCGCGGCCGGAGCGATGCTGTATAGCACCTATCTGGGCGGCTCCAGCGTGGATATGGCCAACGCGATCGCCGTGGATGCGGGCGGCGCGGCGTATGTGGCGGGGTACACCATCTCCTCGGATCTCCCCGTAACGAATGGGGTGCAGAACGCGCTGGCCGGGGAGTACGACGCGTTTCTGGCGCGGCTGAGTCCGGCGGGTGACGTGGTGCAATACCTCAGCTATCTGGGCGGGAGCGGCTCGGACGCGGCCACGGCCGTAGCACTGGACGCGGCGGCGAATGTCTACGTGGCGGGATTCACGCTCTCTACGAACTTCCCTACGTTGAATGCCTATCAGGTGGCGAACAGCGGCAATTATGGTGCGTTTGTAGCCAAGTTCGACTTCACCGGACTGCGCACCACGGCGGTATTGAGCATCGCATCCTCACATGTGGGGAACTTCGTGCAGGGACAGGCGGGCGCGACCTATTCGCTGACCGTCTCCAATCAGGCGCTGGCTCCAGCGACCGTGGAAACGGTGACGGTGACGGACAATCTTCCGGCGGGGCTGCAACTGGTCTCGATGGCGGGCGCCGGGTGGACGTGCGGCGGCAATAGCTGCGCGCGTATGGATCCCCTTGGCGGCAGTGTGACCTATCCGCCGATTACGGTGACGGTGAATGTGGCGGCGAACGCGGCCTCTCCGCTGGTGAATACGGCGACAGTCACGGGCGGGAGCGCGGCCGATGCCTCGACGACGGACGCGACGCAGTTGACGCTATTGCCGCTACTGGCGATCAGCGCGACACACTCCGGCAACTTCACGCAGGGGTTGAGCGGAAACTACACGGTGACGCTTTCCAATCTGGCGGGCGGCGGCAGCACGTTCGGTCCGGTGGGGGTGACGGAAGGTCCGCCGGCGGGGCTCACGCTGGTTTCGATGAGCGGCACGGGATGGACCTGCGCGTCTGGCGTCTGCACGCGCAGCGACTCGCTCGCCCCGGGCGCGGCGTATCCGCCGATTACGGTCGCGGTGAATGTGGCGGCGAACGCGGCCTCGCCGCAGGTGAATACTGTGACGGGGAGCGGCGGAGGCGCGGCGCCCGTCTCGGCGACGGACTCCACGACGATTGCAATCGTGCCGCTGCTGGCGGTGAGTCTGACCCATTCCGGGAACTTCGTGCAAGGGCAGAGCGGAAGCTACACGGTGACGGTCTCCAATCCGGCCGGGGCGGGTGCGACCACGTCCGCGGTAACGGTGGTGGAGACTCTTCCGGCCGGACTCACGCTGGTTTCGATGAGCGGCGCCGGGTGGAGTTGCGCGGCTAACAGTTGCACGCGCAGCGATGTGCTGAGTGGCGGGGCGGCGTATCCGGCGATCACGGTGGCGGTGACTGCGGTGGCGAACGCGGCCACGCCGCAGGTGAATCTGGTTTCGCTCTCGGGCGGGGGCGCGGCGAACGCGACGGCGACGGATATTACGCCGATCGCCCTGATGCCTGCGCTTACCATCGGCCTCAGTCACGTAGGGAATTTCCCGCAGGGTCAGAATGGAGCGGCGTACACGGTGGTGGTGTCCAGCCAGGCCGGAACCGGGGCTACCGCGGGTGTGGTTACGGTCACGGAACACGTGCCGTCCGGATTGACGCTGGCATCGATGAGCGGGACGGGGTGGGTGTGCGCGGCGGGGGCGTGTACGCGCAGCGATGTGCTGACGGCGGGGGCGAGTTATGCGCCGATCGCGGTGACGGTGAATGT
>CAIRBY010000074.1 GCA_903876865.1 uncultured Acidobacteriia bacterium | reverse complement strand
TTGGCGATGCGGGCGGTCAGGTCGCGGCGTTCGGCATCCGTGAGCAGGTCCTGGCACCAATCGAAGACGAAGGCCTGCTGGCGCAGATCGGCGGCGGGGGTGATGGCCCATTCAACGGCTTTGCGCCCGAAATCCTCGTTCCCGGAGACCTGGTAGAAAAGCGCCCAGGCGAGGCCGCGCTCGGGAAGCGGCGCATTCCCGGCCACCAGGGTTTCAAACTGGCGCCAGCGCGGCGAGGCGCGTTCGCGCTCGCGTTTGAGCAGGCGCAGGCGCTGGGGGCGCAGCAGCAGGCGGGGATGCTCCGTGAAGACCGCCACCGGGTCGGCGGAGGGTTGGGCACAGAGTGTGAGACAGCCCGCGCAAAACACTACCGCCCCTGCGATTTTCAGCCTCATGCCTTACGATTGTGTCATAGCGACACAGCCGCTGCCCGCCGCTTACCCAATCCTGCCTAAATCGGGTCGCATAAGACGCTGACAACAAAGTCACTTAAACGCATTGACAGTTGGGTGTCCGATTGCTATTTATAGTTCTGAATTGGCGAAGTACTTTCAAACCTGCCCTCTGCGGCAATAGGCAGGCGGAAGAGAAGTGGGCCGAAGAAGACAGCGTGCTTGCGGGAGCCGATGTTTGCAAGAGTTTTAGCTCACCATTTCTTTCTCTGTGGTTGCGGCAGAGGGGTTTTTTTAAGCTTCTTTTTAGTAGGGCCTCATAACGATCTCTCCGGAGGATCACAGGTAGCAGTAGTTGACTGGCGTTTTCTGGTAAGGAAGTTTAGGACGCGGACCTGACCAGGAATCGATACATGCAATACCTTTCCAGGTAGCCTGACGCCGTGATTCCAGCCCCAACACGGGCGAGCCGCACTGAATTCAGTCCCGCAGGTCTTGGGGCCGAACCAGTGCGGTTTTTCTTTTTTGGGGAGAGGGCTGAAAAGCTCCCCTAAAAGCTCCCCTAAAAGCTCCCCTAAAAGCTCAATGTCCCCGTGCGAGGCGTCTCTTCCGGATTGGGAAGGTAGAGCGTTTTGCATTTCTCGCAGCGGTAGATTTCGACGTCCTTGCCGAACTTCTGCGTCACTTCCTCGCCGAAGAAATACCAGCGCTTCAAGTGCCCGGCGCAGAGCTTCTCCTTCGCATCCTTCTCATTGCAGGCGCGCATCCGCGGGACGCGCAGCTTGACCTTGGTTCCGTCGCTGAGCGTATCGATCAGTTCGGAGACCGGAACGGGCCTATCGGAAGCCGCATATTTCGGGTTCGCCATATCGGGAACGATGAGTATAACAGGCTAGCGCAGCCCGCGCCCGCTCACCAGATACACGGCGAAACTGCCGAGCCAGTGTCCGCCCTCGTAGTGTTCGCCGCTGATGCTCTCCAGACCGGCGCGGCGCAATTGGGCGGCGAGCGCGGTCAGCGGTTTCTGGCGCCGGTTGGCGGAGGGGAGCGCACTGGCGACGCCCTCCAGCATCCAGGCGCGGCTCAGGTTCAAGCCGGCAAGATGGTAGGCTTTGCCATCGGTCACATCGCTGACGGAGGTCGGCTGCATGTCAATAGCGGGGAGGAAGGCTTGGAACCACGGGGCGAACTCGGCGGGGGTGAGCACGCGGCGCATGGCGTCCGCCTCGGCGAGGCAGGGCGAAAGAAAATCTTCGCCCGAGGGTTCATAGGCAAGCGGGCACGCGCGGTCTTTGAAGTAGTAGTCGCGGGCGCGGGCGGCGAGCAGTTTGCCGAACTCGGGCTTGCCGGAAATGCGCGCGTAATCCAACATCAGGGCCAGTGAGAACGCGGTGTTGTTGTGCTCGCCGGTGCGGATGGGGTGCTGCAATTTCGGCAGCCACGCGGAGATGCGCGCGGTGACGGCGGCTTCCAGCGGAGCCAGCGTAGCGGACCACTGCCGCGCCTCCGGATCGTCGAACTCCTTCAGCTCAGAAGCGAGTTGCAGCAGCCACGCGAGTCCGTAGGGCCGCTCGAAGGTGCCCCGGCCCTCGGCCTCCAGGTAGCGCACTTCCTGCGCGATGTTGGCGGGCGTGAGGCTCTGGGCCACGGCCCGGCGCGCATCCGCGGCAAAGGGCGCCAGTGGGAACAGGCGGGCGAGGCGCACCAGCAGCCAGTGGCCATGCACGCTGGAGTGCCAGTCGTAGCAGCCGTAGAAGGCGGGGGTCAGTTCACGCGGCGCTTTGACATCGGCATCGGAGTTCAGCGAATGCGCGATCTTGTTGGGATACGGTTTGTGGACGCAATCGAGCGCGAGGCGGGCGAAACGGCTGGCTTGCGTCTGATCGAAATCGGCTTGCGCGGGATTGCTGCTGGCTTGCGCCAAGAGGCCTCCAGTAAGGGCTGCGGCGAGAGTGCAAAGGCGGAACATGCATCTATGACTGTGCCACAAAACCGTCGTGCATGAGATGCAGCGATAGGGCGGGCGGTTTCACGTGCCAACTCTCCGGGCACGCCTGCCAGGCGACACCGCCCGCCTGCATCCCCGATTTCACCCCGCGCCCATTCTGCACTACCATGGTCGCTTGCCCACCACCACCCGGCGCTACCTCGTCCTCGCCCTCATCCTCGCCCTCATCCTCGCCCTCATCCTCGTCGCCGCGATCCTCTTCACCCGCGCGCCGAAAGGCCCCGCCCCGCTCCCTGCCTCCGCCCCCGCCTCCGCCGCCAAAGCCGGACCCGCCGAACTCTATCCCGACCCCGCCCGCACCCCCGGCTTCGCCAATCCCGAGATCACCCAGGACAACATCGCCCAGACCATCTGCAACCCCGAATGGAGCACCAAACGCATCCGCCCGCCCTCGTCCTACACCACCCGCCTCAAGAAGCAGCAGATGCGGGAATGGGGCCTCCCCGGCGCCTCCGCCGATTATGAGGAGGACCACTTCATCAGCCTCGAACTCGGCGGCAACCCCACCGACCCGCGCAACCTCTGGCCCGAGCCCTACAACCCCACCCCCGGCGCCAGACAGAAAGACGTGGTGGAGAACTACCTGCACCACCAGGTCTGCTCCGGCACCCTCACGCTCGAGCAGGCGCAGCGCGCCATCACGCAGGATTGGTACAAGGTCTATCTACAGGTCGAAGCCAGGTAGCGGTCAGGACTTCACTTCGCCCATCTGCTTGTGCAGCACCCGCGCCCGCTGTAACGCAGCCTGCACGTGCGGCACAATATTTTCCGGCCCGATCAGTTCCGCGAAATCGCCCCGGTCCAGCATGCTGCGCGGTTGCCGCCGCGCCCCGCAGATCACGAACGCGCGCCCCGTCTTGCGCACCCGCTTCGCCAGCGTCGCCAGCGAATGCAGCCCCGTCGCGTCGATCGCCGTCATGTTGCGCACCCGCACAATCACGATCTCCGCGAAATGCGCCAGCTCCGCCGTGGCCTCGTCCAACTTCTCCGTAGTGCCGAACAGGAACGGCCCGTGAATGCGCAGGATCGTCACGTACTCCGGAACCTCCTGCCCCTGCAGCGAATGCGGACGCCCTTCTTCGATATACTCCGGCGTCACCACCGCGATCGTCGTGGTCTGCGACACGCGGTAGATGTACAACAGCGCCGCCAGCGTCATGCCCACTTCCACCGCGATCGTCAGGTCCGCCACCACCGTCAGCAGGAAAGTGGCCGCCCACACCATCTTCACCGCGGTGTTCAGCCGCAGAATCGGGCCGACCATCTTCCACTCGCCCATGTTGTACGCCACCACGAACAGCACCGCCGCCAGCGTGGCCAGCGGGATGAACTTGGCCAGCGGCGCCGCCACCAGCAGAATGCCGAGCAGCACCAGCGCGTGAATGATCCCCGCAATCGGCGATTTGGCCCCGCTGCGGATATTCGTGGCCGTGCGCGCAATCGCCCCGGTCACGGGCAACCCGCCCACCATCGGCGAGACCAGATTCGCCACGCCCTGCGCAATCAACTCCACGTTGGAATTGTGCTTGTCGCCGCTCATGCTATCCGCCACCACCGCGGAAAGCAGGCTCTCCACCGCCGCCAACAGCGCCACCGTCATCGCCGAGGGCAGCAGCGGCAGAATCAGGTCCGCGCGGAAATGCGGAACCTGAAACGCCGGCAGTCCCGTCGGAATCCCGCCGAACTTGCTCCCGATCGTCTCCACCGGGAGCTTGAACGCGATCGCAATTCCAGTGCCCGCGAGCAGTGCCACAATCGAACCCGGGACGCGCTTGGTCACCAGCGGCCAAAGCAGAATGATCGCCAAAGAGACGCCGCCAACCATCGCCGTCATCGGGTCGATGCTGCCGATATGCTCGGCCAGTTTCTCCATGCGCGCGATGAACTCGCTCGGCACCGGACCCGTGTGCAGCCCCAGAAAATCGCGGATCTGCGTGGAAGCGATCAGCACCGCGATCCCGTTCGTGAACCCGATCGTCACCGCCCGCGGAATGAAGCGCACCGCCGTGCCGAAGCCCGTCGCGCCCATGATCACCAGCAGCACGCCCGCCATCGCCGTGACCATCAGCAGTCCCGACAATCCGAACTTCGCGATGATCCCCGCCACAATCACCACGAATGCGCCCGTGGGCCCGCCAATCTGCGTGCGCGATCCGCCCAGCGCGGAGACGATGAAGCCTCCCACCACCGCCGTATAAATCCCGGCCTGTGGCGTGACTCCGCTCGCAATCCCGAACGCCATCGCCAATGGCAGCGCCACCAGGCCCACCGTCAGGCCCGCAATCAGGTCTTTGAGAAAAATGCTGAAGGTGTACTGGCGCAGGCACAGCACCAGCTTAGGCATCCAGTTATCCACTCGCGTTAGAGGAAGAGCAATCACGTACTACCGTTCCGGCTGATCGTAACCCTGCAGCCTGCGTATCCACACGTTCCGATAGCGCACCTTGTGGCCGTGATCCTGCAACGAGAGCGGCTCTTCATCGCCATGCGGGCTATATTTCGCCACCGCGCGATGCACCATGGTGCCTAGAATTTCCTTGCGCAAGTGCACCATGACCCCGTTGAAAAATACCGTGGCCGTGGCGCTGCGTACCAGCTTTTCCCCTTCGAAGCGCGGGCTTTCGAAGACAATGTCGTAGGCTTGCCACTGTCCCGGAGGCCGGATCGGGTTCACCAGCGGCGGCCACTGTCCGTACAACGACCCCGCCTGCCCGTCCGCGTACGTCTGGTTCACCCACGAATCCAGCACCTGAATCTCGTACCGGTCCATCAGCAGCACGCCGCTATTGCCGCGGTCCTGATCCTGCCCTTTGATGTCCGTGGGCTCGCTCCACTCGATGTGCAATTGCACGTCGCCGAACTTCTCCCGCGTGATCAGAGCTCCCGTGCCCGGCGCCACTTCGAAATACCCGTTGGCGATGGTCCACTTCGCGTCCACCACCTTGCCCTTGTCCGCGCCCTTGCCCTGCTGCATCCAGCGCGAAAGATCCTTGCCGTCGAACAGCACCGTCGCATCGCTCGGCGCATCGCCCAGCGCCTTCCCCGGCGCCACCATCCGCGGATGCGGCCGGTTGGAATCGTGCACGTGCCATTCCTGGCCCGGAAGCACTGCGGTATCGGTATAACCCGGCCGCTTCTGCTGCGCCACCAGTAACGCGGCAAGGGACACTACCAGACCGCACACCACGTAGAAGGCTTTTCGGTACGACATAGTCTTAGTTCCAGGATAGTGGGGATTTGCCGCCGGGACAACTTTGCTCCGGATTCGCTACCATCGCTCACATGCCCGAACTCTGGCTCATCCGCCACGGCGAAACCGAGTGGAGCCGCTCCGGAGCCCACACCGGACTCACCGATCTGCCCCTCACCCCCGCCGGCGCCGCAGCCGCCACCCGCCTCGCCGCGCCCCTCGCCGCCCACCCCTTCGCGCTCGTCCTCACCTCGCCGCTGCAACGCGCCCGCCGGACCGCCCGCCTCGCCGGCTTCCCCGATGCCCTGCCCGACCCTAACCTCGTCGAATGGAATTACGGCGATTACGAAGGCCTCTCCACACCCCAAATCCAGGTGGACCGCCCCGGCTGGAATCTCTGGCGCGATGGCGTACCCCACGGCGAGACCGTCGAACAGGTGGGCGCCCGCACCGCTGCCGTGATCGCTCGCGCCCTCGCCGCGGATGGCGATGTCGCCCTCTTCGCCCACGGCCACGTGCTCCGCATTCTCACCGCCTGCTGGCTCGGCCTGCCCCCCGATGCCGGACGCCTCTTCGCCCTCGCCACCGCCACCCTCAGCACCCTCGGCTACGAACGCGACACGCGCGTGATTACCCGTTGGAATCTTTCGCCTTCGGCATGACCAGATTCACGCGCGAGGCCTTCCCGCCCGCCGCGACTTTCATCACTTTCGCCACCAGTTGCAGCGCGTCCACCGGCGAAATGACGCGCGTCAGGTTGCGTTCGCCATCGTGCCCGCTCAGCACCGCCACCTTCGGCGACGCCAGAAAAATCTCCATCACCCGCAGCCTCTCGGACCCGCCCGTGAACCACAGCACCAGTTCCTCGTCTTCCTTCAACGCCTTCTGCATGCCGTGAATCTGGCCGAAGATCACAGCCCCCAGATTCTCCGCCGCCGCTGCCGCCACGGGCGCTTCCTTTGAAGGCGAGGCCGCCGAAAGCAGCGCCTCTTTCGCGAGTTGCTTGGTAATTTCCACGAACGCCATTTGCTGTGATCCTATCACGCGGCCGCACCGGCACGCGTATACTGCGGGTAGGGGTCTCGCTGCCTGCACCCACGGCAAGCCGTCCACAAAGGAAACAGAGCTGGCTATGAAAAAGAAACCGGCCGGCAGCGCCAAGCCCGCCCCCACTCCCGCACCGGAGCTTTCCGTACTGGAATCCCTGGAAGAGCACCTCAAGTTCCGGCGCTCCAGTTGGAAACACCTTCGCAGCCTGCCCTGGATGGTGATCCTCACCTCCCCGCTGATCTACGTCTGCGTGATCCCCTTCTTCGTCCTCGATGCCGCCGTCGCCCTCTATCAGGCGGTCTGCTTCCCCATCTACGGCATCCCCAAAGTCGATCGCAAAGAGTACATCGTCTTCGACCGCGGCCACCTCGCCTACCTCAACATCATTGAGAAGGTCGGCTGCGTCTACTGCTCCTATGCCAATGGCCTGCTCGCCCTCATCAGCGAAATCGCCGGACGCAGCGAGCAGCACTTCTGCCCCATCAAACATTCGCAGCGCCTGGAAAAGGCCCATTCCCGCTATGGAAAATTCCTGCCCTACGGAGACGCCCGCGCCTATAAGGCCCACGCCGAAGAAGTGGAGCAAGCCTACAAAGACGTCTCCCGCAAAGTCCGCAAACCCGACCGCGCCTGATCGACAGTCCTTCGCCCCGCCTCCTGCCTCCGCAGTGGGGCGGTCCCCCCGGACCGCGCGGGACGCCCTCGTCCCGCCTCACGCCCATCGCAACGCCCCTACTGCCAGTGCCCTTCCACCATCACATAC
>CAIRBY010000073.1 GCA_903876865.1 uncultured Acidobacteriia bacterium | reverse complement strand
TCACGTTTTCGTTCCAGGATCCGGTGCAGGAATATGCCATCTCGTCGTTCTCGCTGGTGGACTCCGACGATATCGCCCGCGTGGGGCGCGAGATTCCCGGCGGCCTGCAGGTCAACCCCGAAGGCATCGCCAGCTACAACCACTCGCTACGTTGCGGCCGGCTCGGGCTCAATAAGATCCATCGCGGCAACCCTGCCGGCGACACCCGGGGAACTGACTGGTGGGAATGGAAGACCTCGTTCCGCGCGTGCAAGCTGCGCATCGGCGACATCGTCACGCTCAACAGCACCAAGTACAACCTGGCGGAGCAGATGGTCCGGCTGACCGAAATCAAGCCATCCAAGAACTTCGAAACGATGGACCTCAAGGGCCACTATCACGACGATTCCTGGTACCTGGATTCTCACGGCAACTCGGCTGACGCTGCGTACGGTGCGGCTCCCCACGCGGCGCTGGGCGCGACCGTTCCGCCCTCCTTTGCGGTCGAAGTCTCCGCGCTCGATCCGACCGTGGCCGAGGTGACCGGTCTCGCGTTCACCGATCCGACCAATACCTACTCGATCTCCGCAGGGACGTTCACTTTCTACTTCGTGGTGGAGGCCGAGATTCTCACCACGCTCTCGGCGGCCATCACCAGCACTTCCGCAGCGAGCATCAGCCTATCGGATGCCTCTGGAATCTCTGCGGGCGATTTTCTGCAGATCGGCCGCGAGGTGGTGTTGTGTGGTGCCCCCAGCGGCAGCACGGTGCCGGTGACACGCGCGCAATTGGCGACCACTGCGGACACGGCATTGAACGGCGCCTCCATCTGGAAGGTCCAGCAGAAGGTCACTACCGCGAGCTTCCCACTGGATTTCGTCAACTCCGCTGCGATCACCGATTGGGCGTTGTTGCAGCCGCTGCCGGATACCAAACTGCTGTCCGTGGGCGGATCCGTCGCCAACGCATACGGTGATTCGGCGGTAGCTTGCGTCCCGCTGACCAACAACACCGACCACGGAATGAAGTTGACGAGCGGTTCCAAGCTGACGGTGGTGAACCCAACGGCGAACACGGATTACGCAATCCTCGCCGGCAACGTGACCGTGAACGTCGTGGCCACCACGCGCGTGGTCACCATCACGCTGCCTTCAGAGGGCGCAAACACTGGCGGCATCGTGGTCGTGAATCGGGCGGCCGGCAGTACCCACGATGTCCACGTGGTGCCGGGCTTGACGGGCGGCTCGCCCGACGCGATCGACGGATCGACCTCCACAGTGGAAGTTTTGACCGCGACCAACCAGACCTGGGCCGGAGTTGCTGCCTAAATGGGCAACTGGGTCACGATCTCGACCGCCGGAGCCAGCGGCTATACTCCGCCACCTGCTGCGCCGAATATTACGAGCGCGTCATGCTCGGCATACTATGGCCTCTTCGGCAACCTCTCCGCATACGGGCTGCAAGGGACGATCACTCTCCCCACCGGCGATGCGGCTTACAGCCATCTGAAAGAGATCGGCATCGCCGCCACTTTCCCGGACGGCAGCGGGGCGCCCGTTGGGACGCTGTATGCCGCTTTCTCTGGGGGCACGGTCACGTTCAAGGGGCCTTGCTCGCTCCCCCAGGCTGACTCGCCGCTCGGCGTCACGCTGACCTTCACCTGCAAAAACGACGCGGGCATCGCCACCGCGAGTCCCGTCACTGCGACCGTTACCGTTCAGGCCGCCGCGGTCAGCGCCGTCGCCGCGGTTGATGCCTCGACCCTGGCCACCGGGAACTCCGAGTATCATGCCCGGTTTCAGGATTCCGCGACCGCACTGCACACCGTGATCAACGTGCATGTGTCGATGGCCGCCGCGCAGTATCCGCAGACGGCAACGCTCTGGATCAACAAGCAGGACGGCAACGGGCCACTCTGGCAGGGCTGGTGGAAGATCACCGGCGCTGGCCAACTGGTGCAGGTCGGGCTCGCCGGATCCAACACGGTCGTCTACCCGCCAGGTGGCGCAGCCGATGGTTCTTGGCTCGTGATCGGGGCGGCCGGCGCGATCCCGGCAGAGGCCGGCGTCCCCAACTCCGCGGGCACCAGCAGTCCGTTCACGGTTCCTACGATCCCGGCGCCCGCCGCCAACGCGGCAACCTCGGCGTGGATTGACCAGATCAATTACGGCAACAACGGCCAGGTGAATACGTGGGGATGGAACAACCTGTTCACCACGTTGCCTTACGGCGACCCCAATTTCTTCTTCGGGCGATGGACCGTGCAGAACGGATCGCTGGTCGGCGGCGTGTTCACGCCGGGGACTTCGGCGAATGCCGCACAGCATGACGGTGCCGAGGTTGCGTTCAGCGACGATGACAACGGCGGGAACGGCGCGACGGT
>CAIRBY010000072.1 GCA_903876865.1 uncultured Acidobacteriia bacterium | reverse complement strand
TTTCCCGATAGAAGCGCTTTAAAGATCTGATTTATGCCAATGCGAACCAGTCTGCTATTACTACTCGCCGTTCCCCTGTGGGCGCAGGATGCTCTGTCGCTCCGCGAGGCCGTGCGCCTCGCCATACGAGAAAACAAGGCGATTGCCGGTACCGCTGCCGGAGCCAAGGCCTCCGAGGCCCGAATCACGCAGGCGCACGCCGGGATGCTGCCCAAGGTCAACTACTCCGAGTCCTTCGCGCGCAGCAATAACCCGGTTTTCGTCTTCAGTTCGCTGCTCACCCAACACCAATTTGGTGTGGAGAACTTCGCCATCGGCCCCTTGAACAGGCCGGATTTTCTCAACAACTTTCAATCCCAGGTCACGGTGGATCAGCCCATATATGATGCCCGCCAAACCCGGAATGCGGTGAAATCTGCCGAACTGGCACAGAAGATGACCGGCGAAGAGCAGCGATTGGTACAGATGAACGTCATCTCCCAAGCGGCGCGCGCCTATTATGGAGCCGTTCTGGCGGGGGAGAACCTGAAGGCCGCGGAGCAGGCGGTTCGTTCCGCCGAAGCCGATCTGAAGCGCGCCGAGGCCGTCCGCGCTGCCGGCATGTCCACCGACGTGGATGTGCTCTCCATCCGTGTGCACTTGGCCGCGGTGACGGAGCAGCGGATCGACCGGGGCGCGGATGTCGAGGTTGCCAAGGCGGCGCTCAACGATGCGCTCGGTCTGCCGCTGGACGCGCCGCACACGCTGACCACGCCGCTGGAGGCGCTCATCCTTCCCGATCTGGCGCTGGATGGCCTGGAGAGCGCCGCTTCCACCGGGCGCCCCGAAGCGCAGCAGACCCGTCTCGCCACCACCCTGGCGCAAACTCAGGCCGACGGCGCACGCGCCACCATGCTGCCGCAAGTCAGTTTCCGCGGCGTCTTCGAGGCGGACCGGCAGCGTTTTGTCGATCGCGGCGGCGCCAACTGGCTGGCCGCCGTCTCGCTGCGCTGGAATCTGTTCAACGGCTCCGCGGATAAGGCGCGCATTGCCGAGACCGGGCATCTGGTGCAGCGCGCCGAATTCGATGAGCAGCGAACCGATTCGGCCATCCGGCTTCAGGTGCGGCGCGCCTACGCCGGCCTGAAGGCAGCCCAACAGCGCATCGAGGTTGCCAGGGCGGCTGTGGTGCAGGCCGAGGAAAGCCTGCGAATCACCCAGAACCGCTACGAAGCGGGGATGAATAACGTGACTGACCTTTTGCGGACGGAAACCGCCGTGCTAGAAAGCCGCACCCGATACCTGGCAGCGATCCACGATCAGAGGATTGCCGCCACCATGCTCGAACTTGCCGCGGGACGTCTCAACGCGGACTCTGAGGTCCTGAACTAAATGAAGCCCTATTTTCTCCTTCTTCCCATCCCCGTTCTTCTCCTGACTTCCTGCGGAAAGGAGCCGGAGCACCGCGCCGCCCAACCGCAGGCTGCGCCGGTGGCAGTACAGGTAGCGGCAGTCACCGCCCAGGACTGGCCCACGAGTTACGAAGCCAGCGGCACCGTCCGCGCGCGCACCACAGCCACGATCTCGGCCAAAGTGATGGGCTACGTGCAGCAGGTGAGCGCGCAGGTCGGCGACCATGTTCGCGAAGGGCAGACATTGATCACCCTGGACGCGCGGGATCTGGATGTGAACTTGCGGCGTGCCGAAGCCGGCCGCGCAGAGGTGGAAAGCGCCATCCCCGAGTTGGAGAACGCCACCGCCGCCGCTAAGGCCAATCTGGATCTGGCGCAGAGCACCTTCAAGCGAATGGAAGAGCTGGCGGGGAAGAAGTCTATTTCCAATCAGGAACTGGACGAAGCCTCGGGACGTCTTAAGGCGGCCCAGGCAAATTACGATATGGTCCGCTCCCGGCGCGCCCAGGTGACCTCGAAGATGGCGACGGTGGATCAGGAGATCCGCGCTGCTGGAATCATGCGGGACTACGCAAAACTAGCCGCTCCCTTCTCTGGAGTAGTGATCACCAGAACGGTCGAGCCGGGTAATCTGGCGACACCGGGAGTTCCGCTCCTCACCATCGAGCAGGACGGACTCTACCGCCTGGAAGCTTCGGTGGACGAATCGAAACTGGCCTCCGTCCGCGTGGGCCAGGCGGTGGAAGCCGTGCTCGAAGCGGACCGCAAATTGAATGCGCGCGTTGCCGAGATCGTGCCCTCGGTGGACGCGGCATCGAGAACCTACATCGTCAAACTGGATCTTCCGGCGACGCCACAGTTGCGCACCGGCATGTTCGGGCGGGCCATCTTCCCGCTGGGTACGCAGAAGATCGTGTCCATCCCGCAGGGCGCCCTGACGGAGCGCGGCCAGTTGCAGTCCGTCTTCGTGGTGGAAGATGGCGTAGCCCGCACCCGGTTGGTCACCACGGGACGGCGCACCGGAGGTGGGGTGGAAGTTCTGTCGGGCCTGACCGCCGGCGAAAAGGTCGTTCTGCCCGTGCCCGCGGGGCTGCAGGACGGCGGCAGGGTCGAGGTGCGTCAATGAGCGAACCCCGACACCTGGGTCCAGCGGGGCGCTTCGCCCACGCATGGATCTCCTCCAAACTGACGCCGCTCCTAATCTGCGCCGCCCTGCTCATCGGGGCGTTCGCCGTGTGGAAACTGCCGCGCGAGGAAGAGCCGCAGATCATCGTGCCGATGATCGATGTGTTCGTGCAAATGCCCGGCGCTTCGGCGCACGAGGTGGAAGAGCGCGTCACCAAGCCGATGGAGAAACTGCTTTGGGAGATCCCGGGCGTGGAGTACATCTATTCCACTTCCAGTCCTGGGATGTCGATGGCGATCGTGCGTTTCTATGTGGGGCAGGACGAAGAGAAGAGCATCGTCCGCCTGAACCAGAAGATGCTCGCCAATTTCGACCGGATCCCGCCGGGCGCTTCGCAGCCGCTGGTGAAGCCGCGCTCCATTGACGACGTGCCGATTCTCGCGCTAACGCTCTCCAGCCGCCGTTACGGCGATTTCGAATTGCGGCGCATCGCGGCCCAACTCGATGACACCATTAAGCAGGTTCCCGATGTCTCCGCGGTGACCCTGATGGGCGGGCAGCGGCGCGAAGTGCGCATCGTGCTGGATGCGGCAAAGCTGGCCGGATATCAGATGTCTGCGTTGCAGGTTGCCGGAGCGCTGGGCCTTTCCAATCGCCGTCTGCCATCGGGCAAGTTCGACTCGGGAAATCGCGAGTACCTGATGGAGACCGGCGAGTTCCTGCGCACTTCCGAGGACGTACGCAACGTCGTGGTGGGAGTGGCGGGCGATAGGCCCGTGTTCCTGCGCAACGTGGCGGAAGTTGCCGATGGCGGAGCGGAACCCACCGAGTACGTGCGCATGGTTAACGCGTCGTCTAAGGAATCCCTGCCCGCGGTGACGCTTTCGATCGCCAAGCGCAAGGGCACGAACGCCGTGGAAGTCGCGGGCAATGTGCTGCACCGCATCGAACCGCTGAAGGGGTCGGTGATCCCCGCCGACGTGCAGTTGGACATCACCCGCAATTACGGGGAAACCGCCGCCGAGAAATCGAACGAACTGCTGTTGCACATGCTGATTGCGGTGATCTCCGTCAGCATCCTGATCGCCATCACGTTGGGCCTGCGCGAGTCTCTGATCGTGTTCCTGGCGATTCCGGTGACGCTGGCGCTCACGCTCGCCGTGTTCTACCTCTATGGCTACACGCTCAACCGCATCACGCTCTTCGCGTTGATCTTCTCCATCGGCATCCTGGTGGACGACGCCATTGTGATCGTGGAGAACATTGTCCGCCACTGGCGCATGCCGGCGAACCGCACCCGCCCGCCCTTCGAAGTGGCCGTCGAAGCCGTGGACGAAGTGGGCAATCCTACCATCCTGGCGACACTTACCGTGGTCGCAGCTATCCTGCCGATGGCGTTTGTCGGCGGCTTGATGGGACCGTACATGCGGCCGATCCCAATTGGCGCCAGCGCCGCCATGGTCTTCTCACTGTTGGTGGCGTTGATTGTGACGCCCTGGGCCGCGGTGCGCATTCTGAAACCTTCGGACGAAGCTTCGCACGGGGAGCAGGAAGATTTTGTCACCAGAATGTACAGGCGTGTGATGGGGGCCATCCTGCACCACGCGCCGCTGCGGTGGGGCTTCCTTGCCGGTGTAGTTTTTCTATTGTTAGGGTCGTGTTCGCTGTTCTACTTCCAGTTCGTCAAGGTCAAGATGCTGCCCTTTGACAACAAGAGCGAATTCCAGGTGATCGTGGACATGCCCAACGGCACCACGCTGGAAGAAACCGCGCGCGTGGCCAGTGAACTCGCCACCGCGACCCTGGGCCAACCCGAGGTGGTCAATCTCCAAACTTATGTGGGCACCGCATCCCCGTTCAACTTCAATGGCCTGGTGCGCCATTACTATCTGCGCCAAGGGTCGAACGTGGCCGATATCCAGGTGAACCTGCTCGGCAAGGGCGATCGCAAGTTGCAGAGCCACGAGATCGCCAAGCAGGTACGCCAACGCCTGCTGCCCATCGCCAATCGCTTTGGCGCGCGCATCAAGGTCGCCGAGGTGCCGCCCGGTCCGCCCGTGCTGCAGACGCTGGTCGCCGAGGTGTACGGGCCCGCGCAGGATGGCCGCATCCGGATCGCCAGGCAGATTCGGGACCTGTGGAAGCGGACCGATGGCGTGGTGGATGTGGATTGGTACGTAGAAGATGACCAGCCGAAATACCGCATGCTGGTGGACCAGGAGAAGGCCGCGCTGAATGGCATCTCCGAAGACGAAATCGCGCGTACTATGCAGGTGGCTTCCGCGGGATATCCGGCCGGCTTGCTGCACGTGGATTCAGAGAAGGAAGACGTGCCACTCATGGTCCGCCTGGACCGCGCCAGCCGTTCCGATGTGGACCGTATTCAGAATCTGAATGTGGCGGGGCGGACAGGCAAACTCGTGGCGCTTCGCGAACTGGTGAAGGTCACTCAGACCGTCGAAGACAAGAGCATCTATCACAAGAACCTCATGCCGGTGACCTATGTGACCGGCGACGTGGCCGGAGCGATGGAAAGCCCCGTCTACGCCATCCTGAAACTGGGGCCGGAGATGGACAAGTTCAAAGCGCCCGAGGGCTACGCCATCGAGCAGCACATGGCGGCGCTGCCCACCGATTCGGATCGCTACTCCATGAAGTGGGACGGCGAATGGCATATCACTTACGAAGTCTTCCGCGATCTGGGCATCGCCTTCGCCGCGGTTCTGATTCTCATTTATGCGTTGGTGGTGGGCTGGTTCCAGTCGTTCGTCACACCGCTCATCATCATGGCGGCGATTCCGTTCTCGCTGGTGGGCATCTTGCCGGCCCACGGCATGATGGGCGCCTTTTTCACCGCCACCTCGATGATCGGGTTTATCGCGGGCGCCGGCATTGTCGTGCGCAACTCGATCATCCTGGTGGATTTTGTGGAACTGCGTTTGGGGGAGGGTATGGCGCTGGACGCCGCGGTTATCGATGCGGGCGCGGTGCGCTTCCGCCCCATGCTGCTGACCGCCGCGGCGGTGGTGGTGGGTGCCGGGATCATTCTCTTCGACCCTATCTTTCAGGGACTCGCCATCGCGCTGATGGCGGGCGAAGTGGCTTCGCTCGCGCTTTCGCGCATGACGGTCCCCATCGTTTACTTCGTTGTGAATCGTAGGAGGAAAGCTGCATGAACGTCGAACGTTATCTCCGCCTGGTCGCCGGCCTCTTCGTAATGGTTAGCGTGGCCATGGGCTACTGGGTAAACCCGAACTGGTTTCTGTTCACCGCCTTCGTGGGGCTGAACCTGTTTCAATCGGCATTCACCAACTGGTGCCCGCTGATCACGATCCTCAAAAAGCTCGGAGTCCGGTCCGCCTAGGGCCGGATGACGCTCTCGTATAAGTGGATTTCGAAGTCTGGCAGATGAGCCAGGAGAGGGTACTTCCCGTTTATGGACGCCTTGACGGTTCACCGTCTGCACTTTGCAT
Organism: uncultured Acidobacteriia bacterium; assembly: GCA_903876865.1. Lineage (GTDB taxonomy): Bacteria > Acidobacteriota > Terriglobia > Bryobacterales > Bryobacteraceae > Solibacter. Next base: position 905 of record CAIRBY010000072.1, on the reverse strand, counting down.
TCACGGTGACTTTTCACTACATCTTTCCGCAACTGACGATGGGACTGGCGCTGCTGATCCTCATTCTCAAAACCATGGCAATGAGGACGGGTGATGAGCACTACAACCGGGCGGCTCGATTCTGGGCCAAAATTTTCGCAATCAACTTCGCCATGGGAGTCGTCACCGGCATCCCGATGGAATTCCAGTTCGGGACCAACTGGGCCCGATTTTCCAAGGCCGCGGGCGGAGTCATTGGGCAGACATTGGCCATGGAAGGGGTATTCTCCTTCTTTCTCGAATCCAGTTTCCTGGGCGTTTTCCTCTTTGGAGAAAAGCGGCTTGGGCCGAAGGCTCACTGGTTCGCTGCTTTCCTGGTCTTCGCCGGCTCGTGGCTTTCTGGCTTCTTCATTATTGCGACCGACGCGTGGATGCAGCACCCCACCGGGTACCAGATCGGAAAGAACGGCGAGATACTGCTTACTAGCCTTGCCGGGCTGCTTCTCAATCCGTGGTTATTCTGGCAGTACCTACACAACATGATCGGGTCGGTCGTCACGGCCAGTTTCGTCATGGCCGCGGTGGGAGCGTTCTACCTGCTTACCAAGCGGAGTGAAGAGTATGGCCGCACGTTTGTGCGCCTCGGCGTGATCGCGGGGATGGTCTCCACCTTTCTGATGGCGTTCCCCACCGGCGACGGACAGGCCAAGAACATCGCCTGGTATCAGCCTCCCACTCTGGCCGCCATGGAAGGACTGTTTGAGACCGAGAATGGAGCACCCTTGGCGATTATTGGACAGCCGGACATCGAGAAGCACCGCCTGGACAATCCGATCACAATCCCTCGCGCTCTGAGCTTCCTGACATATCAGCGCTGGGGCGCACAGGTGAAGGGCCTCAGCGAATTTCCGCCGGAACGCCTGCCG
>CAIRBY010000071.1 GCA_903876865.1 uncultured Acidobacteriia bacterium | reverse complement strand
CACCCTCCGGCGACGAACCGCAAGCGGTGAGTAGTAACGCCACTCCAGCGACGGCGAGCGAATAGGTAGTCATTGTTCATGCAGTATGGCATGCAGCACATCCCGAGAGAAGCGGGGCGCGAGTTTCATATCCGTTTATCGCTTTTGAAGACGTTGAGGCAAGGGCGGGTGCACACCATTCCCCGTCCGGGTATATGGTCTTTCGGCCATTGCGAAGTCCCCAACTCCCGCCGGCAGCCAACCCCAGCAACAACGGAACACCCGGAATCGCCACCAATCCGTTGATTTCTCATCTCCCGTCCGCGGCTTCACCAGTTGGTGATGGAACCATCGGGCCGGAAATACACCTGCGCCCGCGCGGTCATCGGTTGGGTAATTTCCGTCACCAGTTTGAGCGGCTTCAGATCGAGTTCCACACCCAATCCCGGACGGTCGTTCGGATAGAGCTTGCCATTCCTATAATCAAGCCACGCAGGCAGGTGCGGGATGGTGCGGCCGGCGTAAGTGTATTCCACCAGCAGCGGACCGGAGAACGTACCGAGCGAGTGGATCAGCGCGGCGGTGGCGATCGGCCCGGTGAAGTGCGGAATGATGCCTACAAAGTGGGTCTCGCAAATAGCCGCGATCTTCATCATCTCGGTGATGCCACCGACGTTGGGAAGGGTAGCGCGGACGTAGTCGATATCGTGGTTCTCGACCAACTTGTTGAAGTCCCAGCGGTAGCCCCACTCTTCGCCGGCGGCGATCGGCACTTTCGCGCTGCGGCGCAGTAGCGTCAGGTCGTCGCGAAAGGCCTCATCGCGTACCGGGTCTTCCACGAAATAGGGGGCCAGGTCTTTGATCAGATCGCAGCCGCGGATGGCTTCCGAGAGATTGAAGCGTTGATGGAAATCGACGCACCAATCGCCGTCCTTGCCGACTCCCTCGCGGGCCTGCGCGCTCTCCTCGGCCATCTTGTTCAAACGTTCGTGCGTGTTGTAAGGTCCGTTAGCCGGCGCGTCGGCAGCACCGGAACGGTAGGCACGAAAGCCGGCTTCCATGGTGGCGCGGGCACGCTCCTGCACGCTCATGCCGGGGCGTATACCTGGAATTACGCCGCCGGTGGGATAGCACTCGCAGAAGTTGCGCGCCATGCCGCCCAGCAGTGAGTGGACGGGGCGTGCGAGCACCTTGCCCTTGATGTCCCAGAGGGCCAGATCCAGCGCGCCGATGGCGTGAATTTTCTCGCGTCCGGGCGGGTAAAAGAACGCACGGGTCATGTCCTGCCAGAGGCGTTCGATGTACTGGGGATCCTGCCCGATGAGGCGTCCTGCGGATTGCTCAAGCGTGTCACGCGAGCCGCCCTCTCCGATACCGGTGATGCCGGCGTCGGTTTCCACCGTGACGACGAGGTCGCTCTGATTGAACAGTGGATTCGGCCGCTCGGGTGAATACACGCGGACCCGGGTGATCTTCATCTTGGGAATGGCCGCGTGAATCACTTGGCGCCCGGCCACCGAAATTCCGGTGGCGGAGACGGCGGACTGTAACAGTGCCCTACGATTCATTCCAGCCAATATAAATACCACAACCAATCGAATCCTTCACCGCGTGTCAGGCTTCGATGGCAGGGGTTACACCCAGACAGTCGACCACAAACTCGCGAATCGGATTCCAGCTGAGTACAGAATGGAAGCTATCCTGCGGTGCCAGCTCCGGGACCACGCCGCTGACCTACTTCACCGGAGGAATGATCGGGTTCTTGAGACGGAACAATTCCGGGTAAAGCCTGGTGCTTCGGGAGATTGGCTCGGCGGAATTTGATACCGGCAAGCACCGAAATCTGGTGAGCCAGGTGTTCCGGCGATCGTCAGCGGCGACATGGTGACCGTCTCGACCGGTGGGGCAGTGATTCTCGCGGGCAGTTTCTGGATTCCAGACAAGAGGACGGGACCGGCCGGGAGACGCCGGGAATCCGTCCCACGAATCTCTGCCTTTTTCTGTTTTTCAAAAGCCCCCCCTTGACATTCCTCATATTTAGACATAGTCTAAATATAGACTGTGTCTAACTTAAGCGTGGAACTCGAACAGGCATTCCAATCCGCCGCCCTGCGCCCCACCGCGCAGCGCTACGCGGTCCTGGAGTTTCTGGCCGGACACCCGGTGCATGCCACGGCGGAAGAGATTTTCCACGCCGTCAACCGCAGCGACCCCCGCGCCTCGCGTGCAACCGTCTATAACAATCTTCGTTCGCTGGCCAAGGCCGGCCTCGTGCGCGAGTTGGTGTCGGAAGGGAAGGCGGCTCGTTTCGACGCCAACCTGCACCCGCACCATCATTTCCTCTGTGAAAACTGCGGTGCTGTAGAAGATATTCCCTGGTTCGACCTGCCGTCGGCGGTCGGACGGAGCGCCCTCGGCGAACGCGTGGTGCGCCGCTATGAGATCCTGTTTCGCGGCCATTGCGACCGCTGTCGCCGCCCGGATGGCGGACCCGGATTGGTAAAGCCGGATGGTAACGAAGGAGCCGTAATATGAGCCTCGCCGCGAAACATTGCGTTCCCTGCCGGGGCGGCGTTCCCGCTCTTGCAGGCGAGGAATTGGAACGGTTGAAAGCGGAGTTGCCCGGCTGGCAGGTGGTAGACGGGCATCATCTGTGGAAGGCCTTTTCCTTCCCCGATTTCCTGACGGCCCTGGTGTTCGTCAACCAGGCGGCAGTCATCGCCGAAGCCGAAGGGCATCACCCCGACCTGCTCCTGGCATGGGGCAAAGTCGAAGTGAAGATTTGGACTCACAAGATCGACGGTTTGACCGAAAGCGATTTTATACTTGCGGCAAAACTCGACCAGATTCAGCAGAACTGATACAAACCGAAAAGGAGAATTACATATGTTAGGTGTTGGCGTAAAGTTCCCCGCGTATTCCGTGACCGCAACGGTCAGCCTCGAGAAAGGAAAGGCCTTCGAGACCATCAGCGACCTTTCTTTCAAGGACAAGTGGAAGGTCTACTTCTTCTGGCCCAAAGATTTCACGTTTGTGTGCCCCACGGAGATTGCGGCATTCGGCAAACTCAACAAGGAATTTCAGGACCGCGACACGCAGTTGCTCGGCGGCAGCACGGATAGCGAATTCGTGCACCACGCCTGGCGCACCCACCACGAGGACCTGCACAACCTGCCGTTCCCGATGCTGGCCGATGTGAAGCGCGAACTCTGCACCGCCCTCGGCATTCTGGACCCGAACGCGGGCGTGGCGCCGCGCGCCACCTTCATCGTGGATAACCACGGCTTTATCCGCTTCGTCTCCGTCAACGATCTCAACGTCGGACGCAACCCGCAGGAAGTCCTGCGCGTGCTCGATGCGCTGCAGACCGATGAACTCTGCCCCTGCAACTGGCAGAAGGGCGAAGAAGGTCTGAAGGTGGCCATCTAAACGCGACGAGGGGCGGGCTTCGGCCCGCCCCGCTGCGAACTTTCCATGGAACTCGAACAACTACTCAACGCCGTACCGGAGTACGCCAAGGATCTGAAACTCAACCTCGGCTCCGTGATGCGGCAACCCGAACTCACACCCCAACAGGCCTGGGGCACGGCCGTAGCCTGCGCCATCGCGGCGCGCAATCCGCAACTCCTCGCCGCCATCCTCGACGAAGCGGCCAAAACCCTCAATGAACAGGCCCTGTTCGGTGCTAAGGCGGCTGCCAGCGTCATGGGGATGAACAACATCTTCTACCGCTTCCGCCACCTCAGCAGCAATCCGAAATACGGCACCATGCCCGCCCGCCTGCGCATGCAGGTGATCGCCAAACATGGCGCCGATCCGGTGGATTTCGAAATCTGGTGCCTCGCCGTCTCCGCCATCAACGGCTGCGGTGTCTGCGTGGACTCGCATGAAAACGTCTTGCGCGAAAAAGGCGTCAACGAAGAAACCGTCCTCGCCGCCATCCGCATCGCCAGCACCATTCACGCCCTGGCCACCGTCTTCGACGCCGAACCAGCAAAGTAGGGCAGGCGCTTCCGCCTGCCGACTTTTCCGCCTGCCGACTTTTTCGCCTGCCAACTTTTTCGCCTGCCGACTTTTTCGCCTGCCGACTTTTCCGCCTGCCGACCAGGCACGCCCGGGGATTTGGCAGGCGGAACCGCCTACCCTACCTTTGCGGGCACGGACATCCCGTCGCCGAACACGAGGTTTTCAATGGTGTCTTTACTGCTCTACGGAATCACTTCCGCCTTTTTCAACTGCGCCTCGATCCGCACGATGTAGTTGATCGTCTCCCGGTACGGCGGAACCCCGTTGTACTTCTCCACCGCCCCCGGACCCGCGTTGTACGCCGCCAGCGCGTGCCGCAACCCGCCCTGATACTTCTCCAGCAGATCGCGCAGGTACCGCGCCCCCGCATCCACGTTCTGCGCCGGATCGTGCGGATCCGCGCCCAGCGTCTGCGCCGTGCCCGGCATCAGTTGCATCAGCCCGATCGCGCCCTTCGGCGAGTGTGCCTCCACCTGAAATCCGCTTTCGGCCGCCATCACGCTGCGCACCAGTTCGCGCGGCAACCCGTAACGGTCCGCTGCCGCATCCGCCATCTCCCGCGGCGTCAGCACCACCGCAGCCGCAATGGGAACCGCAGCCGGTTCGTTCGCGGCGATTTCTACAGCCGCAGCCGCTTCTGGCTTAGCCTCTTCCGCCTCGTATTCCCGCACCGCGCTCGCATCCAGCTCGACAAACCCTGTACCATGGTAGAGACGAACCTTGGCCCCCTCCGCTTCGTGGCGGTCGATTTTCATTCGTGCTCCACTGGAGAGCACCACGTATTCGCCCGCGAAAGCGGTGCACCCTGCCAGCAGGAGTAGTCCAAGTAGACGCATTCAGTCCTTACCTATTTTGACGCACTTTGCCTCCCTAACGTGCAATCTCAAGTACGAAGGGGCCAATCTGCTATCTTGGAGATTAGTTAACCGCCGGTATGCCGTTTCACATTCAACCCCTTAAGGAGTTCCTCGTCCGCCCGAGTTTGCCAGATTCGCTGTCCCGTATGACCGAACTGGCACAGAACATATTGTGGAGTTGGGAGCCCATTGTCCGATCGTTGTTTCGGCGGCTCGATCCCTCCCTCTGGCGCGAGTGCGGCTACAATCCGGTCCTCATGCTCGGCCGCGTTTCCCAGGCCGCGCTCCAGAAAGCCTCCACCGATCCCCGTTACCTCGCCCTCTACCGCGCCGCCTGCGAGCGCTATGACGCGTGCGTGAAGAAGGTTCCGGAGCCGGCCGATGGCAAGCTCATCGCCTACTTCTCCGCCGAGTACGGCCTCACCGAGTGCCTCCCCGTCTACTCCGGCGGCCTCGGCATCCTCTCTGGCGACCACATGAAGTCCTCCAGCGACCAGGACTATCCGCTCATCGGCCTCGGTCTTCTCTACCAACAGGGCTACTTCCGCCAGTTTCTTAACCCCGATGGCTGGCAGCAGGAACGCTATCCCGTTAACGATTTCTATACCCTTCCGATCCAGCCAGTGAAGGATCCCGAAGGCCGCGACCTCAAAGTCTCCGTCAAACTGCCTACCGGCAACATCTTCATCCAGGTCTGGAAACTGGAAATCGGCCGCATCCGCCTCTACCTGCTCGATACCAACATCCCCGAGAACGTCCTCCCGCAGGATCGCGATATCACCGATTCCCTCTACGGAGGCGATATCGATACCCGCATCCGCCAGGAGATCGTCCTCGGCATCGGCGGCATGCGCGCCCTCCAGGCCATGGGCCTCAAGCCCACCGTCTTCCACATGAATGAAGGCCACTCCGCCTTCCTCGTGCTCGAACAGATCCGCCTCTACATGCGCGATCACAAGTTGAACTTTGAGGATGCCCTCGAAGCGGCCCGCGCCAGCAACGTCTTCACCACCCACACCCCGGTGCCCGCCGGTATCGATATCTTCGATCCCGGCCTCATGTACCACTACTTCTCCGATTACTGCGCCGAAGTCGGCGTGGACTTCCAGCAACTCATGGCGCTCGGCCGCCGCAACTGCTACAACCGCGATGAACGCTTCTCCATGGCCGTGCTCGCGCTCAACACTTCCTCCTACCGCAACGCCGTCAGCCGCCTCCATCGCGAAGTCTCGCAGGAGATGTTCCACGATCTCTGGCCGCAACTACCCTTGTGGGAAGTGCCCATCACCTCCGTCACCAACGGCGTGCATCTGCCCAGCTGGCTCAACGGCGATCTCGCCCTGCTCTACGATCAATACCTCGAACCCGATTGGCGCGAACGCTTCAACGATTCCACCGTCTGGCGCCAGGTGCAGGATATCCCGGACGAGGAACTCCTCGAAGTCCACCGCCGCCGCAAGCGCCGCCTCATCGCCTTTGTACGTTCGGCGCAACATGCCGCCGCCGTACGCCGCCAGGCCTCTTCCATCGAAGTCCGCCGCTCCGGGGAAGTGCTCGATCCCAACGCCTTCACCATCGGCTTCGCGCGCCGCTTCGCCACTTACAAGCGCGCCACTCTGCTCTTCCGCGATGTCGAGCGCCTTAAGAAACTCCTGCTCAACAAAGATATGCCGGTGCAGATCGTCATCGCCGGCAAGGCCCACCCGAAAGACCAGCCAGGCAAAACGTACATCCGCGAAATCGTGCAGCTCTCGCGCGATCCCGAACTCTGGAAGCATGTCGTCTTCGTCGAAGACTATGACATGAAGGTGGCCCGCGAACTCGTGCAGGGCGTCGATGTCTGGTTGAACAATCCCCGCCGCGGCGAAGAAGCCTGCGGCACCAGCGGCATGAAGGCCGCCATCAACGGCGTCCTCAACCTCAGCATCCTCGATGGCTGGTTCGACGAAGCCTACGAAACCTCCGGCGGCTGGGCCATCGGCGATCGCGAACTCTACTCAGAAGATCAGGACGCGCTCCACGCCAGCGCCATCTATTCGCTGCTCGAAAACGAAATCGTGCCCATGTTCTACGAGCAGCGCGAACAGACTCCGCGCGAGTGGATGCGCCGCGTCAAAATGTCGCTCTCCCACATCAGCCCGGATTTCGATTGCCGCCGCATGGTGCGCGAGTACATGACCGAACTCTACGAACCGGCCCACGTCAACCACCTCCGCATGCAGCAGGCCGATTATGCCCTGAGCCGCGAAACCGGCAAATGGAACGCCCGCGTCCGCGAAGTTTGGGACCGCGTCCGCTTCCTCGATAGCGGCACCGGACCCAGCGGCTCGCTGGTCAGCGGCAGAGCCGCCCCCGTCCGCGCCGTCATCGATCTCGCCGGACTCTCTTCCACCGATGTGCGCGTCGAAGTCGTCATCGGCAGCCTCAATTCCAACGGTCACCTGGAAAACACCGAAGTCATCGTCCTGCCGTTTCTCGAATTGCAGGGCAGCGCTTCCGTCTTCGGCAAGGATATTATTCCGGAACGCACCGGTCGCCTCGGCTACGCCTTACGCGTGAGTCCGAATCACTACGACGATCCACTTACCCGGCCCTGTGCCAGTCTGATGAAGTGGAGTTCGGTCGGTTAGTACGATCTTTGATTTGGGCTTGACAAACGGGCGTGCAAACCACGCCCGTTCGTGGTACATATGTATTTGAAGCATAGGCAGATTCCGGCCTGCCGTAGTTTGGCTGGGCGCATGCTGGCGCCTTCGGAATTTCTGCTCTGTCCCTTTGGCAATCCCACGACCCTCCGCCGCCGTCTCGGGTCTACTGTGCAGCCTCGTGGGGTCGGTTGGTGACTCGGTGCTGTAGGTTCACGCGTTAGAAACAAACGTCTTTTCTTCCCCCACTGGAGTTTTTTCCCGATGGACAGCGATCGCAAATACAAACAAAGCGGGTATATGGATTCCGAGCGAAACACTACTCCGTTTCGCGAAGGCTCTAAGCCCCAGGGCCCGCGTCCTCCCTTGGACGTGACCGGTCCCCGCCTCCCCCGTCTGGTGCAGCATGTGGCCGCCTCGCGCTGCTTCAATTGCGCCACCACGCTGCCGCCGGGCACCGATCTCACCGGGAATTGTCCCAAGTGTAACGCCGAGCTTCACTGCTGCAAGCAGTGCTCCCACTTCGAACCCTCCACCCGCTTCCAGTGCCTCAAACCCATCCCCGTTCGCATTCCCGTCAAGGACAAAGCGAACGAGTGCACTCTATTTACACCGCGCGTGACCGTGGCGCGTGACGGCACCAGCAGCGCTCCGCCGCCCCCTCCGCCTTCCGCGATGAACGCCAACACCCCGGCGCCGCGCAATGCCGATGATGCCCGCAGCGCCTTCGACCGCCTCTTCAAGAAATAAATCCGCACGGAGCAGCACAGCTTCCGATCTCTGTTCACCCGTGTTCGTCCGTGACGGATGAGCTCCCTGCTATTCCAGCGGCAGCCCCGAATCCTTCAGCGCCCGCCATCCCCCGTCCAGCGAGATCGCCTGCGTGTAACCCATCTGCCGCAAATTGTCCGCCACCAGCGCGGAACGAAACCCGCCCCCGCAATACAGCACCAACTTCATGTCCTGATCTGGCACCTTCGTCTCGATATCGCGCTCGATGATGCCCTTGCTCAGATGCACCGCACCGGCCACATGCCCCGCGGCCCATTCGCTCTCTTCGCGCGTATCCACCAGTATGTGCGCTACGCCCGCCGCGAGCACTTTCTTGTAGCCTTCGATATCGATCTCCTGGACACGCGCTTTCGCTTCGTTGACCAGCTTCAGAAATCCTGGATTATGTGCCATCGCTCTTCACTCCGCCTTCACTCGGCCCGCCTTCACTCGGCACGGTGGATCTTCGCTCCCACCGCAGCCAGTTTCGCCTCGATTTTCTCATAGCCGCGATCGATGTGATACACCCTGTCGATCACCGTCTCGCCCTTCGCCACCAGCGCTCCCAGCACCAGCGACGCGCTCGCCCGCAGATCGCTCGCCGTCACTCCCGCCCCCGTCAGCGAACGCGGCCCCGCCACCATCGCCTGCTTCCCGTCGATGCGGATGTTCGCCCCCATCCGCGCCAGTTCCGGCGCGTGCATGAAGCGGTTTTCAAAGATCGTCTCCACCACGATCGCGATTCCCTCCGCCTGCGTCATCAGCGCCATGTACTGCGCCTGCAGGTCCGTCGCAAATCCCGGATACTCCTCCGTCGTCATATCCACGCTGCGGAAGCGCCCCGTGGACCGCACCCGCAGTGACGTCGCATCCGGTTGCGTCACGTCGATTCCCGCCTGCTGCATCTTCGATACCAGCGCGCCCACGTGCTCTGGATTGCACTCCGTCACCGTCAGGTCGCCGCCCGTGATCGCGCCCGCCACCAGAAACGTTCCCGCCTCGATCCGGTCCGCGATAATCGTGTGCTCCGCGCCGCCCAGCCGCTCCACGCCCTGCACCCGGATCGTCGAAGTGCCCGCGCCTTCGATCTTCGCGCCCATCTTGATCAGCAGGTCCGCCAGGTCCACTACCTCCGGTTCGCGCGCCGCGTTGCGCAGCACCGTCTCGCCCTTCGCCAGCACCGCCGCCATCAGCAGATCTTCCGTGCCCGTTACCGTGATGCGGTCGAAGTAAACCGTGGCGCCGCGCAGTCCCTCCGGCGCCACTGCTTCGATGTAGCCGTGCGATTGATGAATCGTCGCGCCCAACTGCTCCAGCCCCAGAATGTGCAGATTGATCGGCCGCGTGCCGATCGCGCAACCGCCCGGCAGAGACACCCGCGCCCGCCCGCTCCGCGCCACCAGCGGACCCAGCACCAGGCTCGAGGCGCGCATCGTCTTCACCAGTTCGTACGGAGCCTCGGGACTCACAATCTTCGGCGTGTGCAGACGCACCGTCTGTCCGTCCACTTCCACCCCGGTCCCAATATCCACCAGCAGCCGTTCCATCGTGCGGATGTCCCGCACCCGCGGCACGCGGTGCAGAATCACCGGCTCTTCCGTCAACAGCGCCGCCGCCAGCGCCGGCAATGCCGAATTCTTCGAACCGTTGGCCGCAATCTCTCCACGAAGCGCAGTTCCGCCCGTGATCACAAATTTATCCATAATCGTCCCTTTTTAATTCGCCAGCGCCTTGCGGATGCGCCCGCCTGCCGCTTCCAGCCGCCGCTCCGCTTCCATGCGGTCCACCCCGGCCCTGCCCATCACAATCGCCGTGCGCACCGAGTTGCCGCCCGCCTCCAGCAACTCCGCCGCGCGCGCCGCCGGAACCCCGGCAGCCTGCGCCACAATCCGCCGCGCCCGGTCCACCAGCTTCTCGTTCTTCGGCTGCACGTTCACCATCAGGTTGCCGTACACATACCCCAGCCGGATGAACGTTCCCGTGGAGAGCATGTTCAGTACCATCTTCTGCGCCGTGCCCGATTTCATCCGCGTGCTGCCCGCCACAATCTCCGGACCCACCAGCGGCGCTATCCCGATATCCACCGCGCGCGTCAGCTCTGCATCCGGAACGCAGCAGATCCCGATCGTCACCGCGCCCAGCTTCTTCGCCGCCGCCACCGCTCCCAGCACGTAGGGCGTTCTCCCGCTCGCCGCAACTCCCACAAGCACGTCGCTTGCCGTGAAGCCGCGCTCCATCAGGTCGCGCACCCCGATCGCCGGATCGTCTTCCGTCGTTTCCGTCGCCCGGCTCAACGCCGCTTCGCCGCCCGCCATGATGCCCTGCACCATCCCCGGCGGCGCGCTGAAAGTCGGCGGAATCTCCGATGCATCCAGCACTCCCAGCCGCCCGCTCGTCCCCGCGCCCTGGTAGAACAACCGTCCGCCCTTCTCCAGCGCCGCCACAATCGCGTCCACCGCCCGTGCGATCGCGGGTATCTCATTCTCCACCGCCGCCGCCACCTTCCGGTCCTCCGCGTTGATGATGCGAAGCGCCGCCTCCGTGGACAGCGTATCGATCTGCGTGGACGCGGGATTCGCCTGTTCCGTCAGCAGTTTTTCCAGCACAATTCAGGCTAGCACTTGTGGGCATCGGGACATAGCGTGTGGGCGTTTTGAGTCGCCCCGGGAACTCCCATCCGGGAACTCCACGAAGCTCTTCCGCCCCGGCACGTTAGACTGGTACCAATGCCTCTCGCCATCCATGCAGACGATGTCCTCGCGGCCGCCCAACGCATCCTCCCCCTCGCCCGCCGCACCCCCGTCCTGACCTCAGCCGATTTTGACGGCGCGGCCGGCACCCAGGTCTTCTTCAAGTGCGAGAACCTCCAGCGCGGCGGCGCCTTCAAGATCCGCGGTGCGTCCAACCTCATCCTCTCTCTGTCCAAGGAGGAGCTGACCAACGGCGTGGTCGCCTACTCCAGCGGCAACCATGCCCAGGCGACCGCCATCGCCGCCAAATTCGTCGGCGTCCCCGCCACCATCGTCATGCCCGAGGATGCCCCCAAATCCAAGATGGAAGCCACCCGCTCCCACGGCGCCCGCATCGTCACCTACAACCGCTTTACCGATGATCGCGAGGCCATCGCCCGCCGCATCCTCGAAGAGACCGGCGCCGCCCTCGTGCCGCCCTTCGACCATCCCAAGATTATGGCCGGGCAGGGCACTGCCGCCCTTGAACTGCTGGAAGAGACCGGACCGCTCGACGCCCTCATCACCCCCGTCGGCGGCGGCGGCCTGCTCGCCGGTTGCGCCACCATCGCCCGCTCCCGCCACCCCGACCTCCGCGTCTTCGGCGCCGAACCCGAGGGCGCCAACGATACCTATCTCTCCATGCTGGCCGGCGAGCGCGTCACCATCACCCCGGACACCATCGCCGATGGCCTCCGTGCCGCCAAACCCGGCGCACTCACTTTCCCGGTGGTGCAGAAATTGGTCGAGCGCATCGTGCTCGTCTCCGAAGACGAAATCCGCGCCGCCGTGAAGTTCCTGCTGCTGCGCCTCAAGATCCTCGTCGAACCCAGCGGAGCCGTCCCCGCCGCCGCCGTGCTCTTCCACAAACTCCCGCCCGGGATCCGCTCCGTCGGCGTTGTCCTCTCAGGCGGCAATGTCGATTTCGAAGACCTGATCTCGTACTGACCAAAAAAAACGCTCCCT